>NZ_BACW01000506.1:0-3072 GCF_000333315.1 Curtobacterium sp. B8 | reverse complement strand
ACGCGCCCGGCCCCCAGCATGCCGTCCTGCACCACGCCGCCGAACGGGTCGACGCTCCAGTTCGCCGGGTCGGCCGGGACGACGTCGAGGTGGCCGTGCACGACGAGCGCGGGCTTCTCCGGGTTGCGTCCGCGCACCCGGGCGACGACGCTCACCCGGTCCGGTTCCGACTCGAAGAGCTGCGGCTCGAGCCCCAGGTCACGGAGCTTCGCCTCGACGTAGTGCGCGGCCTCGGTCTCACCGCGGGACTTCCCGTCGCCCCAGTTCGTCGTGTCGAACCGGATGAGGTCCCGAGCGATGGACGCGGTCTCCTCGAGCTCGATGTCGGCCGCCGTGCTCCCCTGGAGGTCAGTCATGCCCCCACGCTACCGGGCCGCTCCGACACCGCCGATCCCCGGGTCCACAGCGGGACGCGCCCGGGATGCGCGCCCGTGTTCATCGGGCGTTCAGACCCGTGCTAGTGTCTTCTCTCGGCAGGAACGCCGGGGAAAACGCCCCGGACGACCGGCCAGCACAACAGAACGACACCTGTCCGGGTGGCGGAATTGGTAGACGCGCTAGCTTGAGGTGCTAGTGCCCGTATTAGGGCGTGGGGGTTCAAGTCCCCCCTCGGACACACGGAATGGATGCCCCTTGGCCTTGCGGCCAAGGGGCATTTCGCGTTCGTGCTTCGCGGCGAGCATCGGCGTCGCTCCACTCGGGGCACCCCTCACCGCGACCACGACCGGACGGGAGGCGCGGGACGGGCCCGCACCGCGCCTCCAGTCCGGTGTGCGTCACCGAGCGGGCGGTCACCGACCGCGACGTGCCCGCGCGATCCACCGGACCACGAGGACCGCGCCACCGACGGCGGCCGACCACCCCCAGTTCGCGACCACCGGGTCGAGGAGGCCGTGCCTCCAGTCCCCCCGCGACGAGCGGACGCGGGGCGCGACCGGGTGCCCGGTGCCCTCCGCCCGGACGCCCGTCTCGTGCACGACCCGGTCGGGCCGACCACGCAGCGCGTCCGTCACCCGGTGGGTCGCGACGTCGATCCGGTCACGGAGGACGAGGAGCAGCCAGTGGGCCAGCCGCCCCTCGCTGAACCGGGCGTACGCGACCCGCCGGACCGCCGCGGCGGGTCCGCGATGTACGGGGTGTGGTCGGTCATGGCGCGCTCCTTCACGGGACGATCACGGGCTTGATGATGCCGTCGAGCTTCGACGACTCGTGCCCGAAGGTGTGCCCGACACGGGTGTCCGGCATCATCCCGTGGTACAGGTGCAGGTCCGACCCGCAGATCGCGGCTCGTTCGACACGGACGACGGCATCGTTCTCGTGCTCGATCCTCGGATCGGGCTTCTCCTCGACGCGGACCCGGGAGGGCCCGCGGTACGTCATGGCGCGCATGGACGCTCCTCTCCCTGGTGTCGTCCACGCTGACGACACGGGCGTCCGAGCCGTCCCAGATCCGCACGGATCGGACACCGGGTCGCGCAGGCCCGGCCGGGTTCACCCGTCGCGCTGCGCTCCGTCCGCGAGGTGCGCACTGAGCCAGTCGCGGAGCCAGTCCCGCGCCCCGCCGAGGTCGGTGAACACGCCGTCGTCCTCGGCCTCCGTCGCTGCTGCGAGCACCTCGCGGAACCGCGGTCCGGGGGTCAGCCCGGCGTCCAGGAGGTCCCGTCCGGTGAGGAGCCCGGCACGTGGGCGCGTCGACACGTCGCGCAGCATCACCGCGAACCACTCCCGGGCAGCCGACGGTCCGGATGCGGGACCACGCCCCCGGGAGTCCGCCTCGCACACCCGGGCCCAGGCCTCGGCGGCCGACAGCGTCCCACCGAGCCGACGGAACAGTCGCCGCGTCGCCGCCACCGAGGGAGGTGCTCCCCCGGCCGAGTGGACCACCATGTGCTCCCGGACGAGGGGCACCACGCGATCGACGACGGCGCGCGGCGCACCGAGCCGACGCAACAGCTCGCGAGCCGCCACCGCGCCCGACACCTCGTGTCCGAGGCTCCGGATGCGAGGGGTTCCCTCCTCCGAGGAGACCTGCGTCCCGGAACCGGCCTTGCCGAGGTCGTGGAGCACGGCCGCGAGCACGATCACCACGCGGTCGTCGCCGCGGACGCCGTCCTCGGTGCAGGCACGGGCTGCGGCATCGCCCGCCAGGCCGGCGTGCACGTGGACCGGTCCCTCCGGGTGCCAGTGCGGGTCCTGCGGCACGTCGCGGAGGGCGGCGAGTTCCGGCAGGTGGACGTCCCACCCGGTGTCGTGGAGGACTTCCAGGGCCGCGGACACGTGGTCGCCCAACGCGGTCTTCCGGATCTCCGGCCAGACTCGCTCGTGTGCGACCTCGCCGAAGCGGTCGACGAGCGTGCGGGCGAGCGTGACCGTCCCGTCGTCGACCTCGAGACCGAACCTGGCGACGAGCTGCACCGCACGCAGCACCCGCAGCGGGTCGTCGCCGAAGCGCTCGGACGTGTGCCGCAGGACACCCACGACCGCGTCGTCGATCCCCCCGAACGCGTCGACGTACTCGTTCGTCACCGGGTCCCAGGCGACCGCGTCGACGGTGACGTCGCGGCGCGAGGCGGCCGCCGTGAACGGAGCGTCACCACCAGGACACGCCACGGTCGCCACGTCGAGGTGCGTCCCGTCGAGCACGACCTTGAGGACCTCGAACCGGACGCCCGCCCGGACGACCACCGCGCCGACCGCCCGCAGTGCAGCCGAGACCGCGTCGAGATCCGTGCCGTACACCTCGATGTCGACGTCCGGCACGGCCGTGGCCGGGACCGTCCGACCGGACTCGCGGAGCAGGGCGTCACGGACGGAGCCGCCGACGACGACCGGGGATCCGACCGCGCGCAGCGCCTCGAGCGCGACGACCGCGGCCCCTCCGAGACCGAGGGCCGCAGCCGGGTCGGCTGGTCCGGGGCACCGGTGGACGCCCGTCGAGGGTCGCGCCGTTCCACAGCGCTGGCAGGTGATGGTGTCGATCATGGTCACGTCTTCCGGACCGTCGCGCCGCCGCGCGAGGGAGTCAGTCTGCCGCACCGTGCGATGCGGGCGCCACCACGACACGGACGGGAG
>NZ_BACW01000507.1:0-3100 GCF_000333315.1 Curtobacterium sp. B8 | reverse complement strand
CACCTCAACTGCCCGTGGCGCTCCCGCGGTTCGCCGCCGAGCCGTGCTCGCCGCCGTGAACCCTCGGTCGACACGTGGGACCAGTCGCGCATCGGCACCGAGATCGAACGCCGTGTGGTCCGCTGGGCGACCGAGACGATCGGGTTCGCGGACGGCGACGGGGTCTTCACCTCCGGCGGGTCGCAGTCGAACCTGCACGCGCTGCTGCTCGCCCGGCAGGCCGCGACCCTCCGCGGTCCGGCGTCCGGTCGACGTGGCCGTCCCTCGCTCGACGACCTCGTCGTGTTCGCCACGGCGTCGAGCCACTTCAGCGTCCGGAAGTCGGCGATGGTCCTCGGGCTGCCGGAGCACGCCGTCGTGGACGTCGCCACGGACGCCGCCGGCCGGATGCGCCCGGACGCCCTCGCCCACGCGATCGCGGACGCCCGCCGCGAGGGACGGACCCCGATGGCCGTCGTCGCGACCGCGGGCACGACCGACCGCGGCTGCGTCGACCCGCTCGAGCCGATCGCCGACGTGTGCGACCTCGAGGCGGCATGGCTCCACGTCGACGCGGCCTACGGGTGCGGCCTGCTGGTGTCGCCGACCAGGCGACACCTGCTGGACGGCATCGAGCGGGCCCGCAGCGTGACGGCGGACTTCCACAAGTCGTTCTTCCAGCCGGTGTCGTCCAGCGCGCTGCTCGTCCGGGTGCCGGAGGACCTCGGGCTCGCGGCCTGGCACGCCGACTACCTCAACCCCGAGGACGCCGAGGAGCCGAACCAGGTCGACAAGTCGCTGCAGACGACCCGCCGGTTGGACGCGCTGAAGCTCTGGGCGACCCTCCGGGCGAGCGGTGCGGAGGCCATCGGACGCGCGTTCGACACGGTGATCGACGTCGCTGGCCGGGTGCACGAGCACGTTCGTCGGCACCCTGAGCTGGTGCTCGTCGCGCCGACGGACCTGAGCACGGTGCTGTTCCGCTGGCAGCCGGACGACGTGAGCGACGACGACGCGGACGCCCTCGTCGCGCCGCTCCGAGCGGCGCTGCTCGCCGAGGGCCGGGTACTCATCGCGAAGACGGTGATCGACGGTCGGCCCTGCAACAAGCTGACGCTGCTCAACCCAGGGACGACCGAGGACCAGGTCGTCGCGGCGCTCGGGCACGTCGCCGCGACGGCCCGACGACTGCACGTCGAGCGGCAGCGCAGCGCACGGCACGCCACCGAGACGACGGGAGCACGGCGATGAGCACGAGCACGAGCACGAGCACGAGCACGAGCACGATCGGCACCGCCACCGGCACCGCCACCGCCACCGCCACCGCCACGGTGCACGACCTCATCGGCATCGGCATCGGGCCCTTCAACCTCGGCCTCGCCTGCCTCACGGAACCGCTCGACGACCTCGACGCGGTGTTCCTCGACCAGGCCGACGGCTTCGCCTGGCACCACGGCATGATGCTCGACGACGCGACGATCCAGGTCCCGTTCCTGGCGGACCTCGTGACCATGGCCGACCCGACGTCGCCGTTCTCGTTCCTCGCATGGCTCAAGGAGACCGGACGGCTCTACCCATTCTACATCCGCGAGGACTTCCACCCCCTGCGCGTGGAGTACGACGCCTACTGCCGATGGGCGGCCGACCGCCTCGGGACGCTCCGGTGGGGCCGTCGGGTCGTCGCCGTCGAGCACGACGACGGCACCGACCTCTTCACGGTGCACGCCGAGACCGCTGACGGGCCGGAGCGGTACCGGGCGCGCCACGTCGTGCTCGGCATCGGCACCGAGCCGGCCGTGCCCGACGCGCTGCGCGGACTCGAGGGGCCGGTCGTCCACTCCGCCGGGTACCTCGACGCCCGCGACGAGCTCCGCGACGCCGAGTCGATCGCGGTGATCGGCAGCGGGCAGTCCGCGGCCGAGGTGTACCGCGACCTGCTCGAGGGCATCCGGGACGGCGGGTACCGCCTCGACTGGATCACCCGGTCGCCGCGGTTCTTCCCGATGGAGGACACCAAGCTCACGCTCGAGATGACGAGCCCGGAGTACACCGACCACTTCCACGCCCTGCCGCGCAAGGTCCGTGACCGCCTCGGCCGCGAGCAGCGCGGGCTCTACAAGGGCATCAGCGCCGACCTGGTCGACGAGGTGTACGACACCCTCTACCGGATCAGCGCGCGGGGCCCCGTCCCGACGACCCTCCGCACCGACACCAGTGTCGTCGCCGCCGAGTGGTCGCCCGACGCCGACCGCTACCGGCTCACCCTGCGGCACGGGCAGCTCGGCACCGAGGCGACCCACGAGGTCGCGCGGATCGTCCTCGCCACCGGGTACCGCCCGCGGACACCGGACTTCCTCGCCCCGGTCGAGCACCTCGTGGCACGCGACGACCGGGGGCGCTTCGCGGTCGGGCGCGACCTGCACGTGGACACCCTCGGCGGGCGGATCTGGGTGCAGAACGCCGAGGAGCACACGCACGGCCTCACGGCCCCCGACCTCGGGATGGGCGCGTGGCGGAACGCGTCGATCATCCGGTCCGTCACGGGGCGCGCCGTGTACGGCCTGGAGGAACGGATCGCCTTCCAGGAGTTCGGCCTGCCCGGCGGACGGTCGGTTCCCGACCCCGCGGCGAGCGCCGCCCCGACCGCCGCCCCGAGTGACGTCGTCGCGGCAGACCGTCGGACCGCCACCACCGAGGTGTCCGCGTGAGCGCCCCGGTGACGGTCGCGGTCCCGTCGGGCCGCGCCACGGGCCTCCCGTCGGTGCACCCCGTGGACCCGGGACGGGACGCCGCCGTCGTCCAGTCGTGGCTCGCCCACCCGGCGTCGTCCTGGTGGGGCATGCCCGACCACGACGTGGACGCCGTCCGCGCGTACCTCCGTGCGGTCGGCGACGACCCCGCCCAGCAGGGCTGGTTGCTCCGCCGCCACGGTGAGCCGATCGCGTACGCGGAGACGTACGACCCGGCCACCGTGCTGCTCACCGACGTGTGGGACGCCGAGCCCGGAGACGTCGGCATGCACCTGCTCGTCGCCCCGCCGCCGGCGCCGGTGCGTCGGGCGGTGGCCGTGTGCACGGCCTGACGAGTGCCGTGATGGCGGCCGTCGTGGAACACTGCCGGG
>NZ_BACW01000508.1:0-7132 GCF_000333315.1 Curtobacterium sp. B8 | reverse complement strand
AGAACCTCGTGGACGCGTTCAAGGACGGGAACATCCCGGCCGAGGCGATCACCTACCAGGAGGAGCAGGGCCGCACCGCGTTCGAGAACGGCAAGCTGCTGTTCCTGCGCAACTGGCCGTACGTCTACAACCTCGCGAAGACCGACGGCTCGAGCAAGGTTAAGGACACCTTCGGCATCGCGCCGATCCCCGGCAAGGACGGCACCGGCGCCTCGACGCTCGGAGGCCACAACGCCGCGATCAGCGTCTACTCGAAGCACAAGGCGACCGCGCACGACTTCCTGGAGTTCCTCGAGTCGAACGAGACCCAGAAGTTCTTCGCGACGCAGGGCTCGCTCGCCCCGGTCGTCGGTGACCTCTACACCGACTCCGAGCTCACGAGCAAGCTGCCGTACCTGCCCACCCTGCTCAAGTCGATCGAGTCGGCCGAGCCGCGTCCCGTGACGCCGTTCTACCCGGCCGTCACGAAGGCGATCCAGGACAACACCTACGCCGCGCTCAAGGGCTCGAAGAGCGTCGACGAGGCGTTGAAGGACATGCAGGCGGCCCTCAAGACGGCCACCAGCAACGGCAACTGACGCCGATCAGCGGCTGACGCCGCATCGGACGGGAGGCACGGTGCCAGCGTGCACCGTGCCTCCCGCCCGCCCCCACTCGCGTCCCGACACACCCCGGCAAGGAGGCCGTCACGTGTCAGCAGCAACCGAGATCCCCGCCGCCATCCCCAACCCCACCGGGATGGAGCCGCCGAAGCGGCGGAAGGGCGGCCTGAACGCCGAGCACGGCCGCTGGGCGGTCTACCTCATCGGCCCGACGATCGTGCTCCTCGCCGTCGTCATCGGCTACCCGGTGGTCAGCGCCGTCGTCCAGTCGTTCCAGCTCGACCAGGGCCTCGACAAGGCGACCGGGCTGTTCGTGCAGGGCGGCTTCGCCGGCGTCACGAACTACGTGCACTGGCTCGCTCAGCAGTGCGGCAACACCACCTGCCCGCCCGGCAGCATCGGCTCCCAGTTCTGGGTGTCCATGGGCAACACCTTCTTCTTCACCGTCGTGACGGTCGCGCTCGAGACCGTCATCGGCGTGTGGATGGCGATCATCATGAACCGCGACTTCAAGGGCCGCGCGTTCGTCCGTGCCGCGATCCTCGTGCCGTGGGCCATCCCGACCGCCGTCACCGCGAAGCTCTGGTACTTCATCTTCGACGCGAACGGCGTCCTCAACCACGTCCTCGGGCAGCAGATCCTCTGGACGAGCGGCGAGTGGGCCTCCCGCTGGGCGATCATCATCGCCGACACGTGGAAGACCACGCCGTTCATGGCGCTCCTCATCCTGGCCGGGCTCCAACTGATCCCGGAGGAGGTCTACGAGGCCGGCAAGATGGACGGCGCGTCGACGATCCAGCGGTTCTGGAACATCACGCTGCCGCTCGTCAAGCCCGCGCTCATGGTCGCGATCCTGTTCCGCGTGCTCGACGCCCTGCGCATGTACGACCTGCCGGCGATCCTCACCGGCGGTGGCGGCGGCTCGGGCAACGCCACGACCACCCTGTCGATCCTCGTGGTCGACCAGGTCCGGCAGGGCTTCAACTCCGCCTCCGCACTGTCCACGATCACGTTCCTCGTGATCTTCATCGTCGCGTTCATCTTCGTGCGGTTCCTCGGCGCCAACGTCGTGCAGACCCAGGCCGCCCAGCAGAAGGGGGAGCTCAAGTGACCCTCGCAGCCGACCGTCCCCGCTCACTCGCCGGCAGTCGCGAGCGCACCACCGACACCACGCAGGTGCGCGTCAAGCGCCACCTCGGTCAGAAGTGGCGCACGGGCATCCAGGCCGTCGTGATCGCCGTCTGGTGCCTGCTGCCCTTCTACTGGATGATCGTGACGAGCTTCCGCGACGTCGGGTTCACCTTCGACCCGACCCCGTGGTTCACGCACTTCACGTTCGCCAACTACACGACGGCGTTCTCGACCGCACTCGGCAACCACCTCGGCCGCGCGCTCCTGAACAGCCTGTTCATCGGCGTCACGGTGACGATCATCGCGCTGCTCGTGGGCACGAGTGCCGCGTACGCCCTGGCCCGGCTGGAGTTCAAGGGCAAGTCGCTCATCGCCGGAGCGATCCTCGCCGCGTCGATGTTCCCCGGCGTCGCCCTCATCTCGCCGCTGTTCCAGCTGTTCACGGACATCGGCTGGATGGGGTCGTACCAGGCGCTCATCCTCCCGAGCATCTCGTTCGTGCTGCCGCTCACCGTCTACACGCTCGCGAGCTTCTTCCGCGAGATGCCGTGGGACCTCGAGGAGGCGGCCCGCATCGACGGGTGCACCCGCATCCAGGCGTTCCGGCGGATCATCCTGCCGCTGGCCGCGCCCGCCGTGTTCACGACCGCGATCCTGGCGTTCATCTCGTCCTGGAACGAGTACCTCATCTCGTCCCAGCTGTCATCGGACGCCACCCAGCCGGTCACGGTCGCGATCGCGTCGTTCGCCGGGTCGCAGCCACACCAGGAGCCGTACACGGCGGTCATGGCAGCGGGCACGATCGTCACGATCCCGCTCGTGATCCTCGTGCTGGTGTTCCAGCGGCGCATCGTGGCCGGCCTCACCGCCGGCGGTGTGAAGGGCTGACGACCATGGCACAGCGCGGACCCACCCGTCCCACCGCCCGCATCGAGGAGGCGATCGGCTTCGTCGGCATGTTCGGCGTGCTGTTCCTCGGCGTGACGATCTTCTGCGAGGTCACCGGGCGCCCGGCGCTCGGCTGGGCGCTGACGCTCTTGGTCGCCGTCGTCGCCGTCGTCCTCCTCGACCGGTGGCGCGTGTCGGTGCTCCGCCGCGTCCGCGCGGGGACCGGCGAGGTCGACGGGGTCGGGTCCGACCCCGGTGACACCCCGCCGGTCCGCTCGGTCCGTGCCTCCGGCGGCCACGCGCACGCCGGGTGGGACGAGGTCGCGGACGGACGCCGCAGTGCGCGCCGCGCTGGGCGCGCGTCGACCGCCGCGAGCCGTGCCGTGCACGCCCTGACCGCCGCCCACGCGTCGGACGCGCGCCGTCCGACGGACGGGTGACGCGCCTCCAGGCCGGATCCATGGGCATCCAGGAGATCGCCACCGTCACCGGACTCTCGAAGTCGACCGTCTCCCGAGCGTTGCGCGGCCTGCCGTCCGTCGCCGGCACCACGATCGACCAAGTGCGACGGGTCGCCGACGAGCTCGGGTACGTCCCGAGCTCGGCGGCGGCCGGCCTCGCCACCGGGCGCCAGCGGGCGGTCGGGGTCGTCGTGCCCGTGATCGACCGGTGGTTCTACGTGAAGGCGCTCGGCGGGGTCGACGCCGAGCTCCGACGGGCCGGGCACGACCTCGTGCTCTACAACCTGGGCGGCCCCGGGGGAGACCGCGACCGGGCCTTCCGACGCTCGATGCTCCGGCACCGGGTGGACGCGCTCGTGCTCCTCTCCCTCGTGCTCGACGAGACCGAGCGCGCGGAGCTCGAACTCGCCCGGCACCCCATGATCGTGATCGGCGGACCCGCTCCCGGACTCCGGAACGTGGGGGTCGACGACGCGGTCGTGTCGCACCTCGCGGTCCGGCACCTCGTCTCGCTCGGACACCGCGCCATCGCCTACATGGGCGGACAGGACGAGGACGGCATGAACGTCGCCGTGCCGTACCTGCGTCATGACGGGTTCATCGACGCGATGGCCTCCTCCGGCGTCGACCCCCGTCCGACGTGGATGGTGGACGGGCGGTTCTCGTTCGCGGGCGGGGTCGAAGCCGGTGCAGCCCTGCTCGCCGACCCGACGGACCGGCCGACCGCGGTCTTCTGCGCCTCGGACGAGATGGCGCTCGGGCTGCTCCTCGCCGCGAGTCGAGCAGGGCTCCGGGTGCCGGAGGACCTGTCCGTCATCGGGGTCGACGGGCACGAGTACGGGGCCACGGTCGGCCTCACGACGATCGCGCAGGACCCGGAGGACCAGGGGCGGACGGCCGCGCGGGCGGTGCTCGCCGAGGTGGAGGGGCTGCCGACGGGGCCGCTGACGCCCGCCGCGGCCGAGCTCGTCGTGCGGGGGACGACGGCGCCGCCGCGGTGAGCGCACGGTGCGTCGGCGGCGTGCGGCGTGCGGCCCGTCGGCGGCGTGCGGTGCGTTCGCACAACCGAAGTCACCACGAACCACCGGCATCCGTGGTTCGCCGTGACTTCGGTTGTGCGAACGCGGAACGCGGAACGCGCCGCGCCGCGCCGCGCCAGCCCCCGGCCCGCCGGCCCGCGGGTCGGGAGCGCGCGTAGGGTCGCCGGCATGGAGGTCACCAAGCTCGAACACGCCTGTCAGGTGCTGACCCGCGATGGTGCACGGCTCGTCCTCGACCCGGGGAACTTCACCCGTCCGGTCGACCTCACGGGCGTCCTCGGGATCGTCGTCACGCACGCGCACCCCGACCACGTCACGCCCGAGCAGGTCCGGCGGATCCTCGACGCGAACCCCGACGCCGTCGTGATCGGCCCGGCCGGGGTCACCACCGCGCTCGCCGACGCCGGCATCCCGGTCGACGTCGTGACCGACGGCGACCAGCGCACGGTCGGGCCGTTCGGACTCGCCTTCCACGGCACACGTCACAACCTGATCCACTCGAGCATCCCGGTCATCGACAACACCGGCGTGCTGGTGGACGGTCGACTGTTCCACCCGGGCGACGCCTACACGGTGCCGCCGGTGCCCGTGGAGGTCCTCGCGACCCCCATCGGCGCGCCGTGGCTCAAGATCGGCGAACTGATGGACTGGGTCGCCGCCGTCGCCCCGCGGCGGGCGTACCCGATCCACGAGGCGACCCTGTCCGAGGTCGGCCTCGGCATGCACGTCGGCCGCCTCCGCGAGGTGGTCGAGCCCGGCGGCGAGGTCGTCGTCATCGCCCCCGGCGACACCGTCACCGTCTGATCGACGCGCGCGGACGGGCGGACGGGAGGCGCGCCTCCAGGCCGTCACTCCGGTCGCGGCCCCGACGGGGTCGGCTCCGGCACGAACGGCACACCCGGGCGACACGCCTCGTTTTGGCGAGGAGCGGGCGCTGTGCCATACTTGTCGAGTTGTCGGAACGGCCCCATCGTACAGCGGCCTAGTACGTCGCCCTCTCACGGCGGTAACGCGGGTTCGAATCCCGCTGGGGTCACCACAGGTGGCTCGCCTCCGAGTCCGACAACGTGTGTGTCCCGCTCCCGAGCGGGTCCACGGCCCCATCGTACAGCGGCCTAGTACGTCGCCCTCTCACGGCGGTAACGCGGGTTCGAATCCCGCTGGGGTCACCACGGGACGCCCCGCTCCAGCAGGAGCGGGGCGTTCGTCGTCCCCGGGGTCCCGCGTCCGCCGGGTGCAGGGATCCGTGGTCTCCCGGTCCGCGTCCGTGAGCGCCGGGGCGTTCGCGCTCCGCGGCCGACGCGACCGTCGGCGGTCTCGCGTACGGTGATCCCGTGGAGTTCCCGGGGGAGGCGGATGACGCACGCGGTGCGTCGTCCTCTCCGGGGTCACCCCGGGGTACGCAGGACCAGCAGGACACCACGCCCCGAGCGGGCAGGCGCGCTCCGCGCGCGACGCCGCACGGAGGCACCGACGGGTCCCCCGGGAACGCCACGCCCCTCGACGCGATCGCCGTCGCCCTCGCGGACGGCTTCCTCGCCGCGGACGCCTGGGACCTCCCGACGCTCCGGGCAGCGGGCTTCGACGTCGTCGGGATCGAGCGTGTGATCGTCGGCGCTGCCGTGGCCGCCGCACTGGACGCGTTCCCACGACCCCCGACCGACGCCCCCGGCTCGCTCGCCGCGGTGCTCGCCCGGACCCCGAGGCTGGTCTCCGAGCACGGGCGTCGCACCCGGCGACGGCCCGTCCGGGTGCTCGCACGCCCCGTCGCCCCGGTCCACGCTGCTCGGCACGTCGAGGGGCCGTTGCTCGTCGACACGCTGCCGGAACTCGCACGGGCGCTCGACCTCACGGTGGGTCGGCTCCTCTGGCTGGCGGACACGAAGGGGTGGAACCGCCACGCCGACCCCGACGGACCGCTGCACCACTACCGGCACACGTGGACGGTCCGGCCCGGGCGCACGCCCCGGCTGCTCGAGGCCCCGATGCACCTGCTCCGCCGGGCGCAGCGCACCGTCCTCGACGAGCTGCTGACGACCCTACCGGTGCACGACGCGGCCCACGGGTTCGTGCCGGGCCGGAGCATCGTGACGAGTGCGGCCCGGCACGTCGGGACCGACGTCGTCGTGACGATGGACCTCACCTCGTTCTTCGCCACGGTGCGGGCGCCGAGCGTCTACGGCGTGTTCCGGAACGCCGGGTTCGCGGAGCCGGTGGCGCACGTGCTCACCGGGCTCTGCGTGCACGAGGTCCCGCCGCACGTCCTGCGCGCGATGCCCGGCGGCGGAGGTGGGTCCCTCGACGAACGGGTCGCCCTCCGTCGGGCGCTGGCCGAGGCGCACCTGCCGCAGGGGGCGCCGACCTCACCGGCGCTCGCGAACCTGGCCCTGCGGCACCTCGATGCTCGGCTCACGGGCTGGGCCGCCGCGGCCGGAGCGACATACACGCGGTACGCCGACGACCTGACGTTCAGCGGGGGAGCGGCGCTGGCCACCCGGGTCGACGCCTTCATCGCCGGGGTCGACCGGATCGTCCGCGACCAGGGGCACGAGGTGAACCCGCACAAGACCCGGGTCCGCCGGCGGGGTGTCCGGCAGGCGGTCACGGGCGTCGTCGTGAACGACCGACTGTCGCCCGGTCGCGCGGAGGTCGACCGACTCCACGCGATCCTGCACAACTGCGTCCGCCACGGGCCGGCGTCCCAGAACCGCGACGGTCACCCCGAGTTCCGGGCGCACCTGCTCGGCCGCATCGGCTGGGTCGGCCAGACGCACCCCGCTCGGGCGGCGCGGCTGCGCGCGGAGTTCGACCGCATCGACTGGCGCTGACGCCCCGCCCGCGCCCCGCCCCCCCCGCCCCGCCCTCGCCTCGCCCTCGCTCCGCATCGCGCCCGCTGCCCATGCCCCGGGTGGAACGATCGTTCTTCCCCCGTTCGCGGTTCCGTCCGCAACGAAGTGAGGTTAGCCTTACCTAACGTGAACAGCGTTACACCACAGCTCGAAATCCTGGA
>NZ_BACW01000509.1:0-1411 GCF_000333315.1 Curtobacterium sp. B8 | reverse complement strand
GGGACACCGGCGCCGAGCACGGGGTCGAACCCCCCGGCCGCACGGAACGCCGACGCACGCACGGCCCAGTTCGCACCGGCACCGTACCCGCCGATGCCGTAGACGGCGAAGTGCTTCCGCACGGTGCCGTCAGGGGCGATCGCGGAGACCCGGGCATGGCGCATCGCACCGGGCGCGTCCTCGGGGACGATCGTCACCGGCTCGAAGGTGCGCTCGCCGCTGAAGCCGCCGTAGTAGGCCTCGTACCAGATCTGCGCCGGGGTCGAGAGCTCCTCGGGCAGGATGAGCCCGGTCACCGCGGAGAGGGAGGGCTCGCGGACGAAGCGTGATCCGATCATCCGGAGCCACTGCGGGCTGATCCGGACGTCGTCGTCGGTGAACGCGATGACCTCGCCCTTCGCGGCGGCGACCCCGGCGTTCCGGCCGGCCGAGCAACCCGGTCGGCGCTCGACCACGAGGCGGACGTTGTGGCCCTCGAGGATGCCGGGCAGCAGGTCGTGCTCCGGCACCTTCACGCGGTTGTCGACGATGATCACCTCGTACCGGGGGTAGTCGAGCTGCTCCAGGACGCCGAGGAGCGTCGTGATGGTCTCGATCCGGGCGACGATCGTCGACACGACGACCGAGATGAGCGGGAGGTCCTCGTCCCGGACGACGTCGCCGGCGTCTGGGGCCGGTGCGTCCGCGGTCTGCGCGACGAGCGGCTCGACGGCGCGCCGGGCATCGGCCGGGTCGTCGGTGAGCAGCACGTCGAGCGTCGTGACCGGGAAGCCGCCCCGGTAGCCGACCACGAGCGCGGAGGAGCCGGTCTCGTCGGCGACGAGCTCGGGCAGCGGCGCGTCGAGGTCGAGGCTGACGACACGACGGGGGCCGGGCACGGAGACGGAGGGGATCAGGGCCATGTCCGCGACGCTACGGAGCCTGCGCGCGCCGGACAACGGTCGCCGCATCCGACGGCGGGGTTCGTGCGGAACCCCGCAGGGCCGGCACGACGCGTTCGACGCCGATCCCAGGCGGCACGGGAAAGTGAGCGCACACTTTCGGCAAGTTCGCAGAAACCGTCCGTCGGAAGGTCATCACGACCAGGTCACGGAACCGATGCAACCGGTTGCGGTGGGGTCGTTCCGGGCGTAACTTCATCCGTCAGCGGGCAGTGCCGCCTGCTCCAGGCATCGTCGTGAGCACCCGATCGACGCGGCCTGGTGATCTCGATGAGGAGACATCCCTGTGAAGACAACACGCGCCAAGGTGCGGTTCGCCTCGGTCGCCGGCATCGCCGCGATCGGGCTCGTGCTCACCGGCTGCTCGAGCGGCGGATCCGCGAACTCGGGCGACGCCCAGAACGGGCAGGACAGCCGCGGCCCGATCACGTACGTGCAGGGCAGGGACAACTCCGACGTCGTCCGGCCGC
>NZ_BACW01000510.1:0-2806 GCF_000333315.1 Curtobacterium sp. B8 | reverse complement strand
GACACGGTCCGAGCACGACCGAACGATCCGGTACCCGCGTGAGATCGCTGCCGCAGTGACCCTGCGTGCGGCCTGCGCCGCCCTGACCTCCGGACCCGCGGGCCGCCCACTGGGCGCCCGCGGAGTCGATCGCGGTCCTCACGACGAGCGCCGCGCTCGCGACGCGGTTCGCCGTGCTCGAGCACGTGGCCGATGCGTCCGGGCGCGACGCCCGCTCCGTCGTGCCCTTCGACGCCTTCACCGACCGGCTGCCGCCCGCGCTGATCGGCGCGGGGCCCGCGCCGGACCCCTACCGGGTGCGCACGGCCGGTGACCGCCTGGCCGCGGCGTGGCGGTTCTGGCGAGCCGGGAGCGATCCGGAGGGCTGTGCGCAGGGAGCGGCCGGGGCGTTGGCCCTCGCAGCCTGGTGTGCGTGGGCGCTCGGGTCCGACGCCCGCGCCCAGACGCGTGCCGTGTACGCGCTCGAGACCGCCGCGGACGATCCGCTGGCGTCACTCGTGGCACGACTGGTCCGGACCCGGACGAGACCCGCGTGGGAGCGGCTGTGACGTCGCGGTCCCGGCATCGTCTACGGTTGGAGCACCAGCGAGGGAGGGCTCGGGTGCGCGACGACGACACTCACGACGAGATCGACGACACCGTCATCCGACCGCGCCACCGCACCGCGTCCGCCGACGATCCCGTGAACGACGACGCTGTGAGCGACGACCTCCTGGGCGACACGGTCATCCGACCCCGGCTGGACCGTGCTGCCGACCCACTCGGCGACACCGTGATCCGTCCGCGCCCCGTGGGCCCCGCGGACGACGACACCGTCCTCCGCGGCGCCCTGGCCGGGCCGGAGCCGACGACCGACGACACCGTCCGCGGGGCACCCCCGCGACCACCGCTGGGAGCCGCACCGCTCGCCGGACCGGCACCGCGCCTCCCGGCCGAACCGCGCACCGCGCGGGTGCCCTCCGTCCGCATCGGGGACCACGTCGTGCGGCTCGACCGGCCCGTGATCGTCGGGCGTCGTCCCACGCTCCCGCGCGTCGTGCGCGGGCCGGAACCCCGGCTCGTGACCGTGCGGTCAGCATCCGGACAGGTCTCGTCGTCGCACGTGCTCGTGCAGGCCTCGGGTGAGGCCGCGGTCGTCGAGGACCTCCGATCGACGAACGGCACCGTGGTCCGCCCGGTCGCCGGAACGCCCTTCCGCATGCCGCGGGTGGGACCGCGGTGGTCCTGACGGTACGGGTTGTCGAGATCGGCGACGGCAACACCGTCGAGATCCTCTCGCCGCACCTTCGTGCGGCCCCGGGGGATCCCGTCCCCGCCCCGCCGGACTGGCCGTGACCGGTTCCCTGACCGTCGTGCCCCCGAACCCCCAGAGAGCGATCGAAGACACGTGACCGAACTCGGCCGAGCAGCCACTGCGCACGCCATCGACGTCCCCGGTGCCGACGGCGCCGTCCTCACCCTGTCGTGGGGCGCTGCGACCGACGTGGGTCGGCGACGTGACCACAACGAGGACAGCTACATCGTCGGGGCCCCCTTCTTCGTGGTCGCGGACGGCATGGGCGGGCACCTCGCGGGCGACCGCGCCAGCGACGCCGTCGTCCGTCGGCTGGCGCAGGTCTCCGAGCAGCCCTTCACCACCCGGCAGGGGATCCAACGCGCGCTCCTCCTCGCGACCGCCGACATCGAGCGCGCCGCGGGCGGGAACGCCATCGGGGCCGGCACGACCGTCACCGGGATCGCCCTCGTGGCGTCGCAGGGGCAGCCCGCGGCGCTCGTGTTCAACGTCGGGGACTCGCGGACCTACCGCATCGACGCCGGGGTGCTCCGCCGCGTGACGGTCGACCACTCGGTCGTGCAGGAGATGGTGGACGCGGGGCTCCTGCGTGCCGAGGACGCCGAACGGCACCCGGACAGCAACGTCATCACCCGCGCCGTCGGGTTCGGTGAGCCGCCCGAGCCGGACTGGTGGACCCTGCCGCTGCGGCAGGGCGACCGCTACATCGTCTGCTCGGACGGGCTGACGAAGGAGCTCGGCGACGTCGGCATCGCCCGCATCGCTGCGCGCGTCGAGGGTGCACAGGACCTCGCTGAACGCCTCGTCGGCGACGCGGTGGTCGCGGGGGGACGCGACAACGTGACGGTCGTCGTGCTGCAGGTCGACGGGGCGCCCGACGACGGCGACGTCGAGGACACCCTGCCCCGCCACTGACGGCCCCCGAACTGGGGTCGTCCGGTCCTGGGAGGTGGTCCGGCCCCCGGGCTGGGCGTCGGTGGCCTTCCGTACAATGACATGGCCGTGACGAGCGTGCCGGCCGTGCATCGGTCGGGGAGGAGGGGAGCATGGCACGACGACTGCCGTCCGACCCGCCCGTGATCGCGGGCTTCAGTCCCGTGCACGTCCTCGGCTCCGGCGGCTTCGCGGACGTCTTCCTCTACGAGCAGGACATGCCGCGGCGCAAGGTCGCGGTGAAGGTGCTGCTCGACGAGGTCGTCGACGACCGTGTCCGGCAGATGTTCCAGGCCGAGGCGAACCTCATGGCCCGGCTGAGCACCCACCCCTCGATCCTCACCGTCTTCCAGGCGAGCGTCGCGTCCGACGGCCGACCGTACCTGGTGATGGAGCTCTGCTCGTCGTCGCTCAGCGATCGGTACCGGCGTGAGCCCGTCCCCGTGTCCGAGGTGCTCGCGATCGGTGTCCGCATCGGTGCTGCGCTCGAGACCGCTCATCGTGAAGGCGTCCTGCACCGCGACATCAAGCCGTCGAACATCCTCCTCACGGCGTACGGCAACCCCGTGCTGTCCGACT
>NZ_BACW01000511.1:0-988 GCF_000333315.1 Curtobacterium sp. B8 | reverse complement strand
GGGGTGCCCGTGGGACCGGGCGCGCGGCCGGGAGTCGCGACGCGCGCCCGGGGTGCGTAGGCGTCGCGGGGTGATCCGTGCTCCAGGNCGGAGGATCCGGACGGACCCGAGTCGTGCGTCGGGGCCGAGCCGGGACGGGCGCCGGCGTCGTAGGCGCGGCGCGCGGCCGGCGTGCCGATGCGCTCCCAGGCGAGCTGGACGCGGCGGAAGGACTGGGGGTCGCCACCGAGGTCGGGGTGCGATTCGCGGGCGGCCTTGCGGTAGGCGCGGCGGAGCGCGTCGTCGTCGGCGGTCGCGGGGACGCCGAGGACCTCGTAGGGGGTGGCGTCGGCCGGGCTGTCGGTCATGGCCCTGCGACATTACCCGAGGCAGTGTCGGGGTCCGCCGCACGTGCGCTGGGTGCTGGCTGGAGGCGCGGGGCGGGACCGGCGGGCGACGGCCGACACCGTCGGCGTCGGGGCGCGTGGGCGCGCGTGGGCGCTGGATCAGGCGGGCGGGGCGACGTCGAACGTCACGGGGGCGGCGAGCCAGCGTGCGTACCGCTCGGCAGCGACCTCGAGCGCGCGGACGGCCGCGGGGTCCAGGGGCTCGAACGGCGTGACGACGAGCCGGACCACGGTCGAGCGCTCCGCCCGGGTCCACGTGCCCGCGACGACCCCGCGGACGACGGCCATCGGCAGGAAGACCCCGTTGCCACCCGGTACCACGCGGTCCTGGTGCGCGACGGGCAGCTGCGCGCTCCGGTCCGCGTAGCCGAGCAGGTACTCGTCGAACCCGGGCAGCAGGTGTCCGGTGGGGACTCCTCCCGGAGCCGGACGGTCCGCGAGCGCGAGGAGCCCGTCGCCGAGCCGTTCGATCGCGTCCCCGGCGGCCGCGGCGCCCCGTCGGACGTCGCCGAGCGGGAGCTTCGTCCACGCGGCGGTGTCGGCCTCGGTCGCGGGACCCCGCCCCCGCAGGTGTCCGGCGACGACGCGCCGCAGGGCCTCGT
>NZ_BACW01000512.1:0-18491 GCF_000333315.1 Curtobacterium sp. B8 | reverse complement strand
CGCCGAACTGCGCGTGCAGGCCCGGAGGGACGCGATGTGGGTCATCACGCCGGCCTTGTCGTNCGAGGCACCGCGGCCGTAGAGGCGGTCGCCGCGGAGGGTCGGCTCGAACGGCGGCGTCTCCCAGAGGGCCTCGTCGCCCTGGGGCTGCACGTCGTGGTGCGCGTAGAGCATGACGGTGGGCTTGCCGTTCCGCGCGGGGCGGACCGCGAGCACTGCGGGCTGGCCGAGCTCCACGTCGGCGCCGTCGGTGTTCTGCGGGGCGGTGGTGTCCTGCTGGGCGCTGTTGTCCTGCGGGGCGCTTGTGTCCTGCTGGGCGCTGTTGTCCTGCGGGGCGCTGGTGTCCTGCGGGATGTCGCCCTCGATGGCCGAGCGGACGATGCGCACGGCGTCGTCGGCGAACACACCGGTGCTCCGGGCCAGGTCCGCGACCGCCTCCGCACTCGCGCGGACGTTCGCCGGGTCGAACGCCGACCACGACACCGAGGGCAGGCGGACGAGGGCGGACAGGTCGGCGATGGTCGCCGGCAGCGCCCCCTGCACGTGTTCGCGCAGGGCGTCGAGGAGCGCGGGGTCGGTGGCTGCTGCGTGCTGGTCGGTGTCGGTCATGTCCCGTAATCTAGAGGACGATCCAGCACGCAACCGCAGTCAGGAACCCACCGTGGCGAAGGCAGCCCCCAAGACCAACACGACCGTCAACCCGTCCGAGGCCGAGCTCCTCGAGCAGGGCAAGGGTCGGCCGACGCCGAGCCGCCGTGAGCGTGAGGCCGCGAACCGTCGCCCCCTCGTCGGCAACTCCCCCGCGGACAAGAAGGCGGCGCGCGCCCGGCTGAACACGGAGCGCGAGAAGGCCCGCGTCGGCATGGCGAACGGCGAGGAGCGCTACCTCCCCGCGAAGGACCGCGGCGAGCAGCGTCGGTTCGTGCGCGACTGGATCGACGCGCGGTGGAACATCGGCGAGGTCATGATGCCGGTGCTCGTGCTCTTCCTCATCGTCGGGTTCGCGGCCTCGCAGACCGTGCTGGCGTCCTACGCGCTGCTGCTCGTGTGGGCGTTCGTCGCGCTGTTCGTGCTCGACTGCGTCGTCCTCTGGCTGTCGCTGCGCAAGAAGCTGACGAACAAGTTCGGGTCGATGCAGCGCGGCACGTTCCTCTACATCCTCACGCGGACGTGGCAGCTGCGGTTCCTCCGCCTGCCGAAGCCGCAGGTGGGTCGCCGGCAGTACCCCACCGTCTGACCGGCGTCCGTCCGGACGTCCTGCTCGGAGCGCCGCTCGACCTCGGTCGGGCGGCGCTCCTGCGTTCTTCGGGAAGCGGAATGCGTCGAGTTGGTCGCACGACCTGCCGCTCTTCTCCGCCGCGCCCGCGCTCGTGCTCGTGCCCGTGCCCGTGCCCGGGCCCGCCTTGCAACCGGTCACGACTCCCCGCCGCGCTCACGCCGAAGGGTCACGAGCCGTCGGTCACGAGCGCCGAGAGCGACCCCTCGTGACCGGCCGCCGAAGCTGAGCGGGGTGTCGTGACCTCGCGCACGACCGCGTCTTGCGCGCCTGCCACCCCGATGCCGAGCCCGAGCGTGCCCGGGCCCGCCTTGCAACCGGTCACGACTCCCCGCCGCGCTCACGCCGAAGGGTCACGAGCCGTCGGTCACGAGCGCCGAGAGCGACCCCTCGTGACCGAACGCCGAAGCTGAGCGGGGTGTCGTGACCTCGCGCACGACCGCGTCTGGCGAGTCCGCCGACCCGATGCCGAGCCCGAACGCGCCCGGGCTGCGCGCCCACCCGCCGTCAGCGGGCTGCCGCCCGCCCGCCGCCAGCGAGCGGCCCGCTCGCCGTCAGCGGGCGGCCCGCCCGCCGTCAGCGAGCGGCGCGCCGCAGCCGACGACGACGGAGGTGGTTGATGCGCGCAGCCCAGGTCGGCCCCTCGTAGAGGAAGGCCGTGTAGCCCTGCACGAGCGTCGCGCCGGCGTCGACGCGGTCCTGCACGTCCTGCTCGCTCGTCACTCCCCCGACCGCGATGACGCAGAAGTCCTCGGGGACGGCAGCCCGGACACGCCGCAGGACGTCGAGCGACCGGGCAGCGAGCGGCGCACCGGAGAGGCCGCCCGCTCCCATCGCCTCGACCTCGGCCGCCGGGGTCTGCAGCCCGGAACGGTCGATCGTGGTGTTGTTCGCGATGATCCCGGAGAGCCCGAGCTCGACAGCGAGTCCGGCGATGGCGTCGATCTGCTCGTCGGTCAGGTCAGGCGCGATCTTCACGAGCACCGGGGTCCGCCCTGCGGCGTCGCGCACGGCGGTGAGGAGCGGCCGGAGCTGGTCGAGCTCCTGGAGACCACGGAGCCCCGGTGTGTTCGGCGAGCTGACGTTCACGGCGAGGTAGTCGGCGAACGGCGCGAGGAGCCGCGTCGACTCGAGGTAGTCGTCGATCGCGTCCGCGACGTCGACCACGCGGCTCTTGCCGATGTTGACGCCGATGACCGGCCTGCCGGAGTTGCGTCGTGCCCGTTCGAGGCGACGCGACGCAGCAGGTGCGCCGTGGTTGTTGAACCCCATCCGGTTGATGAGCGCCCGGTCCGGGATGAGTCGGAACAGCCGTGGTCGCTCGTTGCCGGGCTGCGGCTTGGCGGTGATCGTGCCGACCTCGACGTGGCCGAACCCCAGCACGCCGAGACCCCGGATGCCCTTCGCGTCCTTGTCGAACCCGGCCGCGAGACCGAACCGCGACGGGAAGTGGATCCCCATCGTCGTGATGCCGTCGGCGGCCGACGGGCGGGAGGACCGTTCGACGAGTCGCCCGATGAACGGCACGTGCGGGATCAGCCGGATGACGGCGAACGCGAGGTGATGGGCTCGCTCCGGGTCCATGTTCGCGAACACGGACCGGAAGACGACCTCGTACCCGCCGCGGATCGCTCGCTCGACGCCGACGCTCACGCGTCCGCGCCCTCGGGACGGGCAGCGGCGTGGTGGTCGAGGCGGAGCTGGCCGATGGCGTCCTCGAAGTCCTCGAGGGAGTCGAAGGCCTGGTACACGCTCGCGAAGCGGAGGTACGCGACCTCGTCGAGCTCACGGAGCGGCGCGAGGATCGCGAGCCCGATGTCGTTCGCGTCGATCTGGCTGGAGCCGGACGACCGCACGGTCTCCTCGACACGCTGCGCGAGGATCGCGAGGTCGCCGTCGGTCACCGGACGGCCCTGGCACGCCTTCCGGACGCCCGAGACGATCTTGTCGCGGCTGAACGGCTCGGTGACGCCGTTGCGCTTCACGACGTTGAGCGACGCCGTCTCGGTCGTCGAGAACCGGCGCCCGCAGTTCGGGCACTGGCGACGGCGACGGATGGAGGTGCCGTCGTCGCTCGTGCGGGAGTCGACGACGCGGGAGTCCGGATGGCGGCAGAAGGGGCAGAACATGGCGTGCCCAGGCTATCGGTTCGTGCGCTCCGTCACGGCGGCCCCGTGCGCGGGCAGCTGCTTCTCGGTCGCGAGCGCCACGATGTGCGGCGCGACCTCGGCCAGCGCCTCGGCCGAGTACCGGATCACCTGCTGCGGCCGCAGGAAGGTGGACGCCGAGAGCCCGGACCCGAACCGCGCCTGTCCACCGGTCGGCAGGACGTGGTTCGACCCGGCGAGGTAGTCGCCGAGGCTCACCGGTGTGCTCGGTCCCACGAACACCGCACCCGCGGCGTCGATGTCGGCGAGGACCGCGTCGTCGTCGGCGGTCTGGATCTCGAGGTGCTCCGGCCCGTAGGCGTTGCTCACGGCCGCGGCATCGGCCAACGAGTCCACGAGCACGACCGCGGACTGCGGACCGTCCAGGGCGGTCTGGAGGCGCGTGGCGGTCCCCACGCGTTCGGTGCGTTCCGGGATCGCGGCTTCGACCGCATCGGCGAACGCCGGCGACGTGGTCACCAGCACGCTGCCCGCCTGCTCGTCGTGCTCGGCCTGGCTGATGAGGTCGGCGGCCACGTACCCCGCGTCGGCCGAGTCGTCGGCGATCACGAGGATCTCGGTGGCGCCGGCCTCGGAGTCGATGCCGACCGTGCCGCGGACGATCCGCTTCGCCGCCGCGACGTAGTTGTTGCCGGGGCCCGTCACGAGGTCGACCGGCTCGAGGCCGATCTCCGGCACGCCGTACGCGAGGGCACCGACCGCGCCGGCACCGCCCATCGCGTAGACCTCGTCCACGCCGAGGAGCCCCGCTGCCGCGAGGATCGTCGGGTGGACGTGTCCGCCGTGGGCACGCTGCGGCGGGGACACCAACGCGATCGAGCCGACACCGGCGATCTGCGCGGGCACGACGTTCATGACGACGCTCGACGGGTAGACGGCCTTGCCACCGGGCACGTAGAGCCCGACACGACGCATCGGCTGCCAGCGCTGGTGTACCTCGGCCCCGTCCGCGAGGGTGGTGACGGACCCGGCGGGCACCTGGGCGGCACTCGCGGCACGGACACGGCGGATCGCTTCGTCGAGGGCCGTCCGGAGTTCGGGGGTGAGTCCCGCGACCGCTGCGGCGATCTCGGCCGCCGGCACCCGCACGTGCTCCGGGGCACCGCCGTCGAAGCGGTCGGCCTGCTCGCGGAGCGCCGCCGCCCCGTGCTCCCGCACCGCGTCGACGAGCTCGCGAGCGGCGTCGACGGCGTGCGAGACGTCACCGACGGCACGCGGCATGAGGCGGAGGAGTTCGGCGCGGGCGGGGAGGCCACCACGGAGGTCGATTCGCTGCATCATCAGGGCACCAAGCCTAGCGACGACGGCCGACAGGCTCCTGGTGGGGCCGTGCCGTGCCTCCAGGCCGTCAGACGGGGGCGACCGCCTCGACGACCGCAGCGTGCCGTGCCACCGCGAGGTCGTCCCACGCACCGAGGACGTGCAGCGTCGCGATGCGGAACGCGAGCGCGCGGACGAGGAGCTGCGGCCACTCCGGGGTGCCGTGCCCGAGCGGCACCAGCGCGGAGGTCGGGACGCCCTGCCAGCAGACCGCGTCGACCACGGCGACCGCCTCACCGGTGCCGGCGGGACGCCAGTACGGCGGCCAGTCGATGATCGTCGGCGGGGCGTCGTCGGCGAAGAGGACGTTGCCGAGCAGGTCCCCGTGCACGAGTTGCGACGGGGTCGCCACCGGCCGGAACGCCCGCGCGAGCCGGTCGAGCGTCGGGTCGGACGGCAGCGGCTCGTCGCCCCAGGCCATCCGGTCCGCGCGCGACCAGGCGTCGTCGAGGAGCTCTGACGGGTCTTCCAGGAACGCGGGACGACGCAGCCCGGCGATCGCGTCGTGGAAGGCGCGCCCCGCGTCGACGACGGCCTCGACCCGCGAGGGGTCGGGGCGACCCGGTGCCCACGCCCATGCCTCCCACTCCCCCGCACGCCACGCTCCGGTGGTGGTGCGGACCGGCCGGGGCATCCGGAACGCGGGCGTTTCGTCGAGGCCGTCGAGCACGGCGGCGCGCCAGTCGGTGACGGCGGCCCCGTCGTGCGGGCGGAGCACGACCGGGCCGGCGCGCCAGGTCACGCCGCGTCCGCCGACGAGGCGAACCGGCGCGATGTCGGCGACGCCGAACGCCGCCAGCACCGCAGCGTCGGGCGGTGCAGCGGCGTCACCGGGCGCGCCGTGCACGTCAGACCAGGCAGCGCGGGCCGAGCAGGCTCTTCAGCTCGCCGAACAGGTCGGGCGTCAGGTTCACCGGGAACGGCAGCTCGAACGTCCGGGCGACGTCGTCCTTGAGCAGCTTCAGCCGGACCTCGGTCTCCCCGCTGTGCCGGCCGAGCACCGCGGCGAGCTCGGTGACCGTCTCGGTGGTCGCCTGCCGCTCGGGCAACGACAGCGTCAACGGACCGGAACCCATGACGTCGCCGACGTTCGGCTGGAACATGCTGACCGCGTGCAGCGCCTTGCCGTCGTCACGGACGTTCACGCGGCCGCGGAGGACGACGATCGAGTCCGCCACGAGCGACGGCCCGAACTCCTGGTACGTCTTGCCGAGGAACATGACCCCGATCTCGCCGCCGAAGTCCTCGATCTGGACGATGCCGTAGGGGTTGCCCGACGACTTCGCCACGCGGTGCTGCACGCTCGTGAGGAGTCCCGCCACCGTGACCGTCTCGCCCTCGACGGAGTCGTCCGCCGCGATGAGGTCCGCGATGGTGATCGACTGGTGCTTCGCGAGCTCGATCTCGAGGCCGGCGAGCGGGTGGTCGGACACGTAGAGCCCGAGCATGTCCCGCTCGAACGCGAGCTTGTCGCGCTTCGACCACTCGGGGCGGTCCGGCACCTGGGAGACCGGTGCGGCCGTCGGCTGCTCCTCGGCGACCTCGGCGAAGAGGGAGTCGAAGTCGAACCCGACGTTGCCGTTGGCCTCGTCGCGCTTGACCTTCACCGCGGACTCGACGGCTCCCTCGTGGATCTCGACGAGCGAGCGTCGGCTGTTGCCGAACTCGTCGAAGGCGCCGGCCTTGATGAGCGACTCGACCGTCCGCTTGTTCGCGGAGGAGATCGGGATCTTGCGGAGGAAGTCGTGGAACGACTCGAACGCGCCCTTCTCGGTCCGCGCCTTCACGATGTCGTCGACGACGTTGAAGCCGACGTTGCGGATCGCGCCCATGCCGAACCGGATGTCGTCGCCGACTGCCGCGAAGAACCCGATCGACTCGTTGACGTCCGGCGGCATGACCTTGATGCCCATGCGGCGGCACTCGTTGAGGTAGAGCGCGAGCTTGTCGCGAGCGTCGCCGACGCTCGTGAGCAGCGCGGCCATGTACTCGGCCGGGTAGTGCGCCTTGAGGTAGGCCGTCCAGAAGGACACCACGCCGTACGCGGCCGAGTGCGCTTTGTTGAACGCGTAGTCGGAGAACGGCAGCAGGATGTCCCACAGCGTCTTGATCGCCGCGTCGGAGTAGCCGTTGTCCTTCATGCCCTGCTCGAAGCCCGCGAACTGCTTGTCGAGCTCGGACTTCTTCTTCTTGCCCATCGCGCGGCGGAGGATGTCCGCCTGGCCGAGTGAGAAGCCTGCGACCTTCTGTGCGATGGCCATGACCTGCTCCTGGTAGATGATCAGACCGTAGGTCTGGTCCAGGATGTCGGCCAGCGGCTCGGCGAGCTCCGGGTGGATCGGGGTGATCGCCTGCTCGCCGTTCTTGCGCAGCGCGTAGTTCGTGTGCGAGTTCGCACCCATCGGCCCAGGACGGTACAGGGCGATGAGCGCGGAGATGTCCTCGAAGTTGTCCGGCTTCATGAGCCGCAGCAGACCGCGCATCGGGCCACCGTCGAGCTGGAACACCCCGAGCGTGTCGCCGCGCTGGAGGAGCTTGTAGGCCTCGTCGTCCTCGAGGCCCATCGTCTCGAGGTCGAGCTCGGTCCCCCGGTTCGTCCGGATGTTGTCGAGGGCGTCGCTGATGATCGTGAGGTTGCGGAGCCCCAGGAAGTCCATCTTGATCAGGCCGAGCGACTCCGCTGCCGGGTAGTCGAACTGCGTGACGATCTGGCCGTCCTGCTCCCGCTTCATGATCGGGATGATGTCGATGAGCGGGTCGCTCGACATGATGACGCCGGCCGCGTGCACGCCCCACTGGCGCTTCAGCCCCTCGAGCCCGAGTGCGGTGTCGAAGACCGTCTTCGCTTCGGGGTCGGTCTCGACGACCGTCCGGACGTCGACGGCCTCCTTGTAGCGCGGGTGGTCCTTGTCGAAGATCCCGGTGAGCGGGATGTCCTTGCCCATCACGGGCGGCGGCATCGCCTTGGTGAGCTTCTCGCCCATGCCGAACGGGAAGCCGAGGACGCGCGAGGAGTCCTTGAGCGCCTGCTTCGCCTTGATGGTGCCGTAGGTGACGATCTGCGCGACACGCTCGGAGCCGTACTTCTCGGTGACGTACTTGATCGCCTCACCGCGGCGCCGGTCGTCGAAGTCGACGTCGAAGTCGGGCATCGAGACGCGGTCCGGGTTGAGGAACCGCTCGAAGATGAGGCCGTGCCGGATCGGGTCGAGGTCGGTGATGCGCATCGCGTACGCCACCATCGACCCGGCGCCGGAACCACGGCCCGGTCCGACGCGGATGCCGTTGTTCTTCGACCAGTTGATGAAGTCGGCGACGACGAGGAAGTACCCCGGGAAGCCCATCTGGTTGATGATCCCGACCTCGTAGTCGGCACGCTCCTGCACCTCGGGCGAGATGCCGTCCGGGTAGCGGTACTCGAGGCCCTTGCGGACCTCCTTCTCGAACCAGGAGTGCTCGGTCTCGCCCTCGGGCACCGGGAACTTCGGCATGTAGTTCGCCGCGGTGTCGAACTCGACGTTGCACCGCTCGGCGATGAGCAGCGTGTTGTCGCAGGCTTCCGGGCTGTCACGGAACAGGTGCCGCATCTGCTGCGGGGTCTTGAGGTAGAACTCGTCGGCGTCGAACTTGAACCGGTTCGGGTCGTTCAGCGTCGCGCCGGACTGGACGCAGAGCAGGGCCGCGTGCGACTTGGCGTCGTGGGCGTGCGTGTAGTGGAGGTCGTTCGTGCCGACCAGCGGGATCCCGAGGTCCTTCGCGAGGCGGATGAGGTCGCTCATGATCCGCCGCTCGATCTCGAGCCCGTGGTCCATGATCTCGGCGAAGTAGTTCTCCTTGCCGAAGATGTCGCGGTAGTCCGCCGCGGCCTGCACCGCCTCGTCGTACTGCCCGAGGCGCAGGCGCGTCTGGATCTCACCCGAGGGGCAGCCCGTCGTCGCGATGATGCCCTCGTGGTACTCCTGCAGCAGCTCGATGTCCATGCGGGGCTTGAAGTAGTAGCCCTCGAGCGAGGCCTTCGACGACAGCCGGAACAGGTTGTGCATGCCCGTGGTGTTCTCGGCGAACATCGTCATGTGGGTGTACGAACCCGCACCGGAGACGTCGTCCCCGCCGCCGTCACCCCAGCGCACGCGGGTCTTGTCGGAGCGGTGCGTGCGCGGCGTGATGTACGCCTCGGTCCCGATGATCGGCTTGACGCCGCCGGCCTTCGCCGCCTTCCAGAACTCGAACGCGCCGAACATGTTGCCGTGGTCGGTGACGGCGACGGCGGGCATGCCCTGCGCGGCCGTCTCGGCCACGAGGTCGCCGAGACGCGCGGCACCGTCGAGCATCGAGTACTCGCTGTGCACGTGCAGGTGGACGAAGGAGTCGGAATCCGACACGGAACCTCCGGTTCGCGGGAGCTGCTGCGGTGTGGGAACAGCCTAACCGCGGCCACCCACATTCCCGGGCGTGGCGGCGTGGCGCTCGGTGACGCGCGTGAGCGGGCGCCGTCGATCGGTCAGGACACGCCGCATCGGCGGCGTCGCGAGGTCACGAAGTGTCGCCGTCCGCCGGCGGGAGCGACGGTTCGCGCCCTCTCGGCGCGCGTGCCGTGGCGCGCGGCCGCGCCGCGCCGCACCGCGCCGGACGGGAGGCCCGGGGCGGCCCCGCCACGCGCCTCCAGGCCGGGACCGGGTCGCGCCACGCGCGGGGCGCGACGTCCCGGTCGCGCAGCACGCCGCCGGCGTGCCGTTCAGGTCGCACGAACCGCCGTCCGCTGCCCCCACGAGCGACACGTTCTGCGACCAGGCCACCCGCGCCCGGGCGAGCCGCCGCGCCGAGCACCGGCGCCGCACCCCGCCTACGCGGCGCGGATGCGGTCGAGCGCCTCCTGCAGGTCCTCCGGGTACGACGCCTGGAACTCCACCCACTCCCCCGTGCGCGGGTGCTCGAAGCCGAGCCGCACCGCGTCGAGCCACTGCCGGGTCAGCCCGAGCTCGTTCGCGAGCACCGGGTCGGCCCCGTACATCGTGTCCCCGACGAGCGGGTGCCGGGTCGCCGCCATGTGCACGCGGATCTGGTGCGTCCGACCCGTCTCGAGGTGCACCTCGAGCAGCGTCGCCGACCGGAAGGCCTCGAGCGTCTCGTAGTGCGTCACGCTCGGCTTGCCGTCCGCCGTGACCGCGAACTTCCAGTCGCTCGACGGGTGCCGGCCGATCGGGGCGTCGATGGTGCCGGAGGTCGGGTCCGGATGGCCCTGCGCGAGCGCGTGGTAGACCTTGTCGACCGTCCGCTCCTTGAACGCGCGCTTCAGGTGGGTGTACGCGAGCTCGGTCTTGGCGACGACCATCAGGCCGGAGGTCCCGACGTCGAGCCGGTGCACGATGCCCGCGCGCTCGGCCGCGCCGGAGGTCGCGATCGTGAAGCCGGCGGCTGCGAGGCCTCCCGGCACCGTCGGGCCGTCCCACCCGGGCGAGGGGTGTGCCGCGACGCCGATCGGCTTGTCCACGACGACGATGTCGTCGTCGTCGTGCACGATCGTCATGCCGGGCACCTCGACGGGGACGATGCGCGGAGCTTCCTTCGGCGTCCACTCCACCTGGAGCCAGGAGTCCGCGTGCAGCCGGTCGGACTTGTCCGCCGTGACGCCGTCGACGGTCACGCCTCCGGCCGCGACGACGTCGGCCGCGAACGACCGGCTGAACCCGAGCAGCTTCGCGATGGCGGCGTCGACGCGCTCGCCCGCGAGGCCGTCCGGGACGGGGAGGGATCGGGTCTCACTCAACGGTCGTGCCTCACGTGGCGTCGTGGCCGAGCTGGTCACGGCCGTGCGCGTCGCGTCCGTCACGCGGCGCGCGCGGGTCGTCGACGAGCGGCCGGGAGGCACTGCTCGCCTCCGCCTCGACGCTCGCGTCCGCTGCGTCCCGCTCGCGTCGCTGCTTCTCGCTCACGGCACGGGTGCCGTCGAGGTTCACGCCGAGGATCACGAGCAGGACGAAGATCACCATGCTGACGCAGATGAACGAGTCGGCGATGTTGTAGATCGCGGGCATCATCCACGGCGTCGAGATGAAGTCCACGACGTGGCCTCGACCGAACCCGGGCTCACGGAACAGCCGGTCGAGCAGGTTGCCGAGCGCACCGCCGAGCAGCATGCCGAGGACGATCGCCCACCACATGGACCGGATCCGCCGCGCGAACACGACGATGGCGACGACGACGGCCGCGGAGACGATCGAGAACACCCAGGTCATGTTCACCGCGAAGGAGAACGCGGCCCCGGGGTTCCGGACGTAGAGGAACTGCAGCGCGCCCCCGAGCACCGGGACCACCTGGCCGTACGGCAGGTGCGCGACGACGAGCGCCTTCACCGTCTGGTCGAACGCCACCACGACGACAGCGGCGAAGGCCAGTGCCGCGATCGCGCGGACACTGACCTTCGCTCGTGGTGCGGGTCGTGACAACGTCAGTTGCCGACGCCCGAGGCAGAGGCCGGCGCGAAGCCGGACTGCTCGGTGCCGCCAGAGGTCTCGAGCTCGTTGAGCTGCCCCTGGATGTAGCTCTTGAGCTGCGCACGGTAGTCGCGCTCGAACGTGCGGAGCTCGTCGATCTTGCCCTCGAGCTGGCGCTGCTCCTGCTCGAGCACCGCGACACGCTGGCGGTTCGTGTTCTCGGTGTCGGCGATGATCTGGCGCTGCTTGGCCTCGGCGTCGGAGACCAGGCGAGCGGCCTGCGCGGTGCCCTCGGCGATGAGCGCGTCGCGCTTCTCGATGCCCTCGCGGACGTGCTCCTCGTGGAGACGACGGGCGAGCGTGAGGAGGTTCGTCGTGCCCTCGGTGTCCTCGTCCGGGGAGACCGTGGCCGCAGCGGGTGCAGCGGCGGCGGCGACCGGCGTGGGCTCCGGAGCGGCGGCGACGGGGGCCGGCTCGGGCTCGGGGGTCGACTCGGGCTGCTCGGCGACCTGCTCGGTCGCGGCCGGCTTCGGCGCCGACTCGGCGGCCTGCAGGCGCTGGCGCAGCTCGTCGTTCTCCGCGGTCAGGCGACGGAGCTCGACCACGACCTCGTCGAGGAAGTCGTCGACCTCGTCCTGGTCGTAGCCCTCACGGAACTTCGTCGGCTGGAACCGCTTGTTGACTACGTCTTCCGGCGTCAAAGCCATTGCCGTCACCTCAATAGAACTGCTGAACGTGTGGAACCACTCCCGGTGCGACCGAACCTACCAGTCGCACCGCGTGGTGCGGATGCCGCGCCGGAGCGGGCATCGATCCCGACCACCGTACACCGACGGGGTCGGGGAGTCGTCACCGCGCCTGGCGTGGCGCGTGTCGCGGCTGGATCAGGCCGTGGCCGAGGCCGCGATGAGCAGGTTGACGATGAACCGGACGATGATCGCCACGAGCAGCACGATCGTCCAGCCGAAGTCCAGGGCGACCGGTCCCATCCGCATGGGCGGGAGGAGTCGGCGCACGAACCGGATGGGCGGGTCCGTGACCGTGTAGACCACGTCGGCCACCACGAGCAGTCCGCCACGGGGGCGCCACTGCCGGTTGAAGGTCTGCACGAGGTCCAGGGCGAACCGGCCCCAGAGCACGATGATGTACAGCAGGAGTGCGTAGGACAGGATCGTGAGGATCGCGGTCACGGTGGGGCTCGCTCGTCTCGGGTGGCTGCTCCCCGGACCGGTCGGTCAGGGACGGACGGCCACGGGCGGGTGGGCCGGCCGGTCAGCGCGGGCGGTGAGCGCGCGCCGGGTCCGGCTCAGGACTGGGCGAAGAAGTTCGCCTCGATGTCGGACTCTACCTCAGGCGCCTCACCGCTCACTGCGACGTGGGCCGGGGAGAGGAGGAACACCTTGTTCGTGACGCGCTCGATCTTGCCGTAGAGGCCGAGCGACAGCCCCGAGGCGAAGTCGATCATGCGACGCGCGTCCGCCTCGGTCATCTGCGTGAGGTTGATGATCACGGGGATGCCGTCACGGAAGCTCTCGGCGATGGACTGCGCGTCCTTGTACTCGCGGGGGTGGACGGTGAGGATCTCGTTCATTTCCTGGACCGGGGTCGCCTTCTGTGCGGTCGTGTGCGAGCGGCGGAGCGGGGTGACCTGGGCACCGCGCTGCGAGGTGTGCGCCTTGGGCTCGGGGGCCGGGGTCGGTGCGGGTGCAGCCGCCACCGGGGTCTCCGGGGCAGCCGGAGCAGCGGCGGCGGGTGCTGCCTGCGCGCGCGCCGGGGTCGCCTGCGGCTCGTCCTCGTACTCGAGTTCCTCGTCGGCGAGGCCGAGGTAGACCATCGTCTTCTTCAGCGGACCAGCCATGGTTCCTCCCGGGTTCGTGCTCGTGGTTGCCCTGCTGTCGAGGCTACGGTGCGTCCGGCCGTTTCCCGGTGATTGCGGTCCCGATCCGGAGGTGTGTCGCGCCCTCGGCGATCGCCTCCGCGTAGTCGCCGCTCATGCCGGCGCTGATGTCCGTCGCGGCGGGCGCGAGGGAGACCACCCGCTCCGAGATCCCACGGAGCCGGGCGAACGCCGCTCGGGGTTCCTCGTCGAGCGGTGCGACCGCCATGACGCCCCGCAACCGGATCGTCCCGGTGCCCAACACCCGCTCGACCATCGCCTCGACGGCGTCGGGCCGCACGCCACCGCGGTCCGGGTCGTCCGTGAGGTTGACCTGCACGAAGCCGTCGATGACCGGTGGCTCCGGCTCGGCGGCGGTCGGCGCGAACGCGTCCACCACCGAGTCCCGGTCGAGTGACTGCACGACGTGTGCGTACCGCCGTGCCTGCCGGGCCTTCTTCGACTGGAGCTGCCCGACGAAGTGCCAGGTGAGCGGCAGGTCGGCGAGCTCCGCGGCCTTCGCCTGGGCCTCCTGGTGGCGGTTCTCCCCCACGTCGGTGACACCGAGCGCAGCGAGTTCGCGCACGAGTGACGCCGGGTGGTACTTGGTGACGACGACGAGCGTCAGCTCGTCGGGGCTGCGCCCCGCCACCCGCGCCGCGTCCGTGATGCCCGCCCTGACGGACGCGAGTCGCGCCTCCAGTCCGTCGTCGTGGGACGGGGCAGACGGAGGGCCCACGACGCCGGTTCCGACACGACGCGCCAGCGGCGTGGCGGCCGTGCCGGTGGGGCGGCGCGACTCACCTGCCATGGTCGGCTTACTTCAGGAAGTCGGGGACGTCGAGCTCGTCGTCGTCGTCGTCGAACGCCGGGTCGGCGGCGCGCTGCGCCGGCGCCTGGTGCTCCTGCGACGCCCACGAGGTGGTCGAGGGTGCGGCGTCGTCGACCGCACCGGTCGCGCCGGCCGCCACCGGCGACGTCGCCCCGGCCTCGGGGTCGACCCAGCTCGAGCGACGCTCCTTCTGCTGCCCGGTCGGCTCGCCGCCGTCGAAGCCCGCGGCGATGACGGTCACGCGGACCTCGTCGCCCAGGGTGTCGTCGATGACCGCGCCGAAGATGATGTTCGCCTCGGGGTGGACGGCCTCCTGCACCAGGCGGGCGGCGTCGTTGATCTCGAAGATGCCGAGGTTCGAACCGCCCTGGATCGAGAGCAGCACGCCGTGCGCGCCGTCGATCGAGGCCTCGAGCAGCGGGCTGGCGACGGCGAGCTCGGCCGCCTTGATCGCCCGGTCCGCCCCGCGGGACGAGCCGATGCCCATGAGCGCCGAACCCGCACCCTGCATCACCGACTTGACGTCGGCGAAGTCGAGGTTGATGAGGCCCGGGGTCGTGATGAGGTCGGTGATGCCCTGGACACCGGCGAGGAGCACCTGGTCGGCGGTGGCGAACGCCTCGACCATGGAGATGCCGCGGTCGGAGATCTCGAGCAGGCGGTCGTTCGGCACGACGATGAGCGTGTCGACCTCGTCCTTGAGCGACGCGACGCCGTTCTCTGCCTGGGACTGCCGGCGCTTGCCCTCGAAGCTGAACGGCTTGGTGACGACACCGATGGTGAGCGCACCGATCGACTTCGCGATGCGGGCGACCACGGGAGCACCACCCGTGCCGGTCCCGCCGCCCTCACCGGCGGTGACGAAGACCATGTCGGCGCCGGCGAGGGCCTCCTCGATCTCCTCGGCGTGGTCCTCGGCGGCACGCCGGCCGACCTCGGGGTCCGCGCCGGCACCGAGGCCGCGGGTGATCTCGCGACCGACGTCGAGCTTGACGTCGGCGTCGCTGAGCAGCAGGGCCTGTGCGTCGGTGTTGATCGCGATGAACTCCACGCCGCGGAGGCCGAGCTCGATCATGCGGTTGACGGCGTTGACGCCGCCGCCGCCGACTCCGACGACCTTGATGACGGCGAGGTAGTTGTGGTTCGTGGTCACGTCAGTCCGGCCTCCGGTTGAACCCTCCACCTCTACTTGAAAGTCAGGGTTTTTGCTGCTAGGTGTGGTGCTTGCGTCGACGCTACGGGTGCCCTCCGCACGCTGCCCAGCCGCCACGCCGCGTGTCGCGCGATTCCGCCCGGACACACGCGGTCCCGGCCGTCCGACGACGTCGGCGGGACCGGCTAGCCCGCAGCGCGGATCACGCCGTTGTCCGGCGCGCTGACGTCGTACTCCACGACGGTCCCGGGGTTCCTGGCCTCGTGGTCCTTGACGAGGGCGGCCAGCAGGCGCGCCTTGGCGTCGGACGAGTCGGGGCTCCCCCAGACCACCTTCGAGCCGTCCTGCAGGGTCAGGGTGACGTCGTCCGCGGTCGAGGCCGCGACGGCCTTCGTCTGCGAGCGGACGGTCGACGGGAGCGCGAGGACCACCTCGGTCATGGTGCGGAACACCCGCGAGCCGAGCTTCGCGCTGCCGATGTCCGCGAGCGGCATCGTCGCCGGGCGGGCCTTCGCCGACTGCACGACGATCCCGGCGGGGTCGACGAGGTCGAAGGAGCGCCCGGACCGCACGGCGACCACCGGGGTGCGCTCGGTCACGGTCACCACGAGCGTGTGCGGGGGTGCCTCCTCCGTCACGTAGCTCTCCACCAGGGGGAACTCCGCGATGTCGCGCTTCACCTCGTCGAAGTCGAGGCGGGCGAGCGGCGTGCCGATCTGCCCGGAGAGCGCCCGCCGGAGCGCGGCGTCGTCGACGCGGTTCGTGCCCTTGACCTCGATGGTCTGCAACGCCATGAGCGGGGAGTACACCGCGACGAGGATCGACGCGCCGAGGACGACGACGATGCCGGCCGCCGTGATCCAGGCCGCACGACGGTGCCGACTCCGTCGGGTGAATCGCCGGACCTCGGCGCGCTCGAGCAGGCGTCGGCGGCGCTTCGCGATGCGGGCCTCGCGGGCGGTCTCAGCGGCACGCACGCGCGCGCCGATCGGCGTCTCGAGGACGTCGGTGACCCGGGCGTCGGTCGCGGAGCCGGCGTCGCGGTCGTCGTGCTCGGCGCGTTCGTCGTGCTCGGCGAGCTCGTCGTGCTCGTTCGCGCCCCCGTGCGGACGTCGCGTCCCGTCGTGGCGGGGCGCGGTGTCCGCGACGGGGCGCGACTCGTCGTGCGCCGTGGCGTGGTCCTCGTCCGGCGCGTACGCGCGGAGGCGGCCGGCGACGGACGACAGTCCGGCGCCGAGCCGACGACCGGCGGTGCCGGCGAAGGCCTCGGCGCGCTCACGCGGGGACGTCCCCGGCGTGCTGTCCGTCTCGGCGTCCGCGGCCGGCGGGGCGGGGTCGAGCCGTGCCTCCAGGCCGTCGTCCGGCGTCGGCGGGACCGCGCGACGCGGTGGGCGGGGGGCACGACGCTGCCGTGGCGCCGGGGCGCCCGTCTCCGGAGCGGCCGACTCCGGACGCTCGTCGAACCCCTCGGGACGCTTCACCGGGCCGGCGTCCCCTCGGAGTCGTCGTGGAGCGCACCGAGCACCTGCGGGATGATCCGGTACACGTCGCCGCAGCTCAGGGTCATGATGAGGTCGCCCTCGTGCGCGACCGCGGCGGCCCGGGCTGACGCCTCGTCCCAGTCGGGCAGGAAGTCCACGCGGGACTGGTCGTGGAAGCGCTCCTGCACCAGGGCACCGGTCACGCCGGGCTCGGGGTCCTCCCGGGCGCCGTAGACGTCGAGCACGACCGTGTGGTCGGCGAGCTCCTCGTAGACCTTGGCGAAGTCGCCGGCCATGAGCCGCGTGCGCGAGTAGAGGTGCGGCTGGTGGATGGCGATGATGCGACCGTCGCCGACGACGTTCCGTGCGGCCCTGAGCGCCGCCGCGACCTCGGTCGGGTGGTGCGCGTAGTCGTCGTACACCGCCACGCCGCGCTCGACGCCGTGCAGCTCGAAGCGCCGCTGCGTCCCGCCGAAGGCCTCGATCCCGCGGACCGCGTCGGCCGGCGCCACGCCGAGACCGGTGAGGACCGCGAACGCGCCGACCGCGTTGACGGCGTTGTGCCGCCCGGGGACGCGCAGGGTCAGGTGGTGCGACTCGCCGGCCGCGCGGAAGTCGACCTCGACGCCGGCTGCCTCGGTGATCCGCTCGATGCGGACGTCGGCGTCGGCGGCCTCGCCGAAGGTCACGATCTCGGGGGCGTCCGGACGCTCGCGGATCCCGGCGGTGACGCGCTTCGCCCCGTCGTCGTCGCTCGAGATGACCACGCGCTCGGAGGCCTTCGCGGTGAACTCGACGAAGGCCTCGATGAAGGCCTCCTCGCTGCCGTAGTGGTCGAGGTGGTCGGCGTCGACGTTCGTCACGAGGGCCACGGCGACGTCGTAGAGCAGGAACGAGCCGTCGGACTCGTCGGCCTCGACCACGAAGAGGTCGCTCGACCCGGGGGCCGAACTCGTGCCGAGGGACTGGATGACACCGCCGTTGACGAAGCTCGGGTCGAGGCCGAGCTCGACGAGGGCGGTGACGATCATGCCGGTCGAGGTGGTCTTGCCGTGCGCGCCGGCGACGGCGACGAGCCGCTGCCCGGCGATGAGCGCGGCGAGGGCCTGGGAGCGGTGCAGCACGGGCAGGCCGCGACGCTGCGCCTCGAGCAGCTCGGGGTTGTCCGGCCAGAGCGCGCTGGTGACCACGATGGTGTCCGCGCCACCGACGTTCGCGGCGTCGTGCCCGATGTGGACCGTCGCACCGAGGTCGCGCATGGTCTGCGTCGTGGCGGTCTCGCGGGAGTCGCTGCCGCTGACGGTGTGCCCGGCGGCGAGGAACATCCGGGCGATGCCGCTCATGCCGGAGCCGCCGATGCCGACGAAGTGCACGGCGCCGAGGTCGTCCGGGATCGGCTGGGTCAGGTCCGGCTTGATGGTCATGGTTCCTCCGTGGTGCTGCCGGTGGTCGCCCGGCCGTCGGCGTCGCGTGCGGCGTCGGTCGTGTCGCGCGGTGCGGCGTCGGTCGTGTCGCGCGGTGCGCCGCCGGTCGTGTCGCGCGGTGCGGCGTCGGTCGTGTCGCGCGGTGCGCCGCCGGTCGTTGCGTTCCGCGCGGCGTCGGTCGTTGCGTTCCGCGCGGCGTCGAGCACGAGGTCCGTCATCCGGTCGGCGCCGTCGCGGTGTCCGACGCTGCCCGCACGGACCGCCATGCTCGCGATGCGGGAACGGTCCTGCAGGAGCGTCAGGAGCTGGAACGTCACCCAGTCCTGGTCGAATTCCTCGTCGGCGACGAGGACCGCTCCTCCGGCGTCGACGACGTCCTTCGCGTTGTGGCGCTGTTCGCCGTTGCCGACCGGGTACGGCACGAGGACGCTCGGGAGGCCGACGGCGGTCAGCTCGCAGACCATGCCGGCGCCGGACCGGGAGACCACGAAGTCGCTCGCGGCGTACGCGAGGTCCATGCGGTCGCA
>NZ_BACW01000513.1:0-6825 GCF_000333315.1 Curtobacterium sp. B8 | reverse complement strand
TCCCGTCCGTGCAGTGCGCCCGTTCAGGGCGCGGCGGTCACGTCCGTCAGGACGAGCTCACCCAGTCGGCCGGCCCGCGCGAACCGGCGCGGTACTCCTCGAGCGGGACCTCGTTCGCCTTCCAGGCGTCGACGACCGGCTCGACGATCTCCCAGCAGCGCTCCGCGACGTCGCCGCGGATCGAGAGCAGCGGGTCGTCGTGGAAGATCCCGTTGAGGACCTCGCCGTAGGGCGTCAGCTCCCCGTCCGCGAAGGACGACGACAGCGTGACCTGGCCCATCTCGAACGGGTTGCCGCCGCCGTTCGCCGACACCGTCAGCTCGATCTCGTCCGGGTTCAGCACGATGCGGAGCGTGTCCGTCTTCGGGCGGCCCGAGAGGCCGGAGGGCAGGCGCGTCACCGGCTTGAAGGTGATCAGCACCTCCTTCCGGCTGGCGCCGAGGGCCTTGCCGGACCGCAGCGTGAACGGCACGCCCTTCCAGCGCGCGGTGTCGACCTCGACCGAGATCTCGGCGAGCGTCTCCGTCTGGCGCGACTTGTCGACGCCGTCCTCGTCCTGGTACGACGGCAGCTCCTTGCCGTCGATCGTGCCGGCCGTGTACACCGCTCGGCGCGACGCGACCTTCGGGTCGCCGCCCTTGAGCTCGGTCGAGCGGAGCACCCGGGCCAGGGACGAGCGGAACTCGACCGCGTCGATGTCGGCCGGGGCGTCCATCGTCACGATGCCGAGGATCTGCAGCAGGTGCGACTGGATCATGTCGACCATCGCGCCGGCCTCGTCGTAGTACTGCGCGCGGTTCTCGAGCCCGAGGGTCTCGTCGTAGAAGATGTCGACCTTCTCGATGTTCTCGGCGTTCCAGATCGGCTCGAACAGACGGTTCGCGAAGCGCAGGCCGATGATGTTGAGCACCGTCGTGCGACCGAGGAAGTGGTCGGTGCGGTGGACGCGCTCCTCGGGGACGAGCTTGAGGACGGTCTCGTTGAGGGCCTTCGCGCTGTCGACGTCGGTGCCGAACGGCTTCTCGAAGGCGAGGGTCGTGCCCGCGGGCAGCTCGACCTCCTGGAGGGCCTCGCAGATGTCGGAGGCGATCTGCGGCGGGAGGGCGAAGTAGAGGATCGGCTCGGAGTCCGCCGCGGCGAGGAGCGCCTCGAGGTGCTTCGGGTCGGTCGGGTCTCCCTGGATGAACTGCGTCGACTCGAGGGTCGCGTCGACCTCCGGGCCCTTCACGTCCTGCGACGCGAACGACTTCGTGACGACGTCCTTCCACTGCTCCTCGCTCCGGGCGCTGCGGCCCGTCCCGATCAGCTGGACGGGGACCGCTCGACCGCTCTGCAGGAACGTGCCGAGGCCCGGCAGCAGCAGGCGGGAGGCGAGGTCGCCCGTCGCGCCGAAGATGATGAGGGTGCGCTTGTCGGTCACCTGAGGTGACTCCTTTCGCTGTGGTGGGGGTGGTCCGTTCCGAGTCAAGCCGGGAGCGGGCCGTGTTGTTCCCAGTCCGAGGGCCGGGGAGTCTGGTGGAGTGCGCCGCGCGGCGAGCCGAGTCCGCCGCGCGGAGTCCGGACGCACTTCGGGCGGCACCGGATGTGGTGCCGCCCGAAGGTCGTCAGGGGTGCGGGGTCAGTGCCCGAAGTTCCCGCGGTAGTACTCGTAGACCCAGCCCACGAGCGTCACGGCGACGAACGCCATGCCGATGGGGACGAGCCAGAGGCCGGCCGCGACGCCGAGGAAGATCACACCGACGGCCGCCGCGAGGAGGATCGGCCACCACGACCACGGGCTGAAGTGCCCGAGCTCGGCGTCGCCGTCCTCGATGTTGGCGTCCGGACGGTCCTCGGGCAGCACGCCGCCCTGGGAGGACATGACCTTGCCGAGGTAGAACGCGATGAACGCGGACATGATCCCGGTGAGTCCGATGGACACCGTGCCGACCCATTCCGGGTGGGAGTAGGTGATGACAGCCCAGATGGTGTACGCCGCATCCGCGAGGATGAAGAAGACGAACAGGATCCAGAACAGGTTGGTGTTGGCGCGCATGGCGTTACTTCACCTCGCCCTTCGCAGCGTCGTAGGTCGGAGCGTCCGGGGCGTCCTTCGCCGGACCCACACCGATCGGCACGCCGGCCTCGGGGTGGTTCAGGTCGAACGCCGGGGACTCGGAACGGATCCGCGGGATCGACGTGAAGTTGTGCCGCGGCGGCGGGCAGCTGGTCGCCCACTCGAGCGAACGGCCGTAGCCCCAGGGGTCGTTCACGGCGACCTTCGGTGCGTTCCGGGCGGTGACGTAGATGTTGAAGATGAACGGCAGGAACGAGATCGCGAGGATCATCGAACCGATCGTCGACAGCTGGTTCATCCAGGTGAAGCCGTCGTTCGGCAGGTAGGTCGCGTACCGACGCGGCATGCCGATGACGCCCAGCCAGTGCTGGATGAGGAACGTCGTGTGGAACCCGATGAACAGCAGCCAGAAGTGGATCTTGCCGAGGCGCTCGTTGAGCATCTTGCCGGTCCACTTCGGCCACCAGAAGTAGAACCCGGCGAACATCGCGAACACGACGGTGCCGAAGACCACGTAGTGGAAGTGCGCGACGACGAAGTACGAGTCGGACACGTGGAAGTCGAGCGGCGGCGACGCCAGGATCACGCCGGTGAGACCACCGAAGGTGAAGGTGATGAGGAAGCCGACCGACCAGAGCAGCGGGGTCTCGAAGGTCACCGAGCCGCGCCACATGGTGCCGACCCAGTTGAAGATCTTCACGCCCGTGGGGACCGCGATGAGCATCGTCATCAGCGAGAACCACGGGAGCAGGACGCCACCGGTGACGTACATGTGGTGCGCCCACACCGTGACCGAGAGGGCCGCGATGGAGATGGTCGCGTAGATGAGGGTCTTGTACCCGAAGATCGGCTTGCGGCTGAAGACCGGGAAGATCTCCGACACGATGCCGAAGAACGGCAGCGCGATGATGTAGACCTCCGGGTGGCCGAAGAACCAGAAGAGGTGCTGCCAGAGGAGCGCACCGCCGTTCGCCGGGTTGAAGACCTGGGCGTTGAACACGCGGTCGAGGCCGAGGCCGAAGAGCGCCGCCGCGAGGACGGGGAAGGCCATCAGGACGAGGAGCGCGGTCACGAGGGTGTTCCACGTGAAGATCGACATGCGGAACATGGTCATGCCCGGCGCACGCATGGTGATGATCGTCGTGATGAAGTTCACCGCGCCGAGGATCGTCGAGAAGCCGGTCATGCCCAGGCCGAAGACCCAGAGCGTCCCACCGAGGCCGGGTGTGAACGTCGTGTCACTCAGTGGCGCGTACGCGAACCAGCCGAACGACGCGGCGCCCTGCGGGGTGAGGAAGCCGCCGACCGCGATGAGCGCGCCGAAGACGTAGAGCCAGAACGCGAAGCCGTTGAGTCGCGGGAAGGCGACGTCCGGCGCCCCGATCTGCAGCGGCATGACCGCGTTCGCGAAACCCGAGAAGAGCGGCGTCGCGAAGAGCAGCAGCATGATCGTGCCGTGCATCGTGAAGAGCTGGTTGTACTGCTCCTTCGTCGCGACCACGTGCAGGCCGGGCTCGAAGAGCTGGGCACGGATGACGAGCGCCATCACACCCGCGAGCAGGAAGAAGATGAACGACGCGATCAGGTACATGTACCCGATGGTCTTGTGGTCGGTGGAGGTGATCCACCGGACGATGATGTTGCCCTTGCGGCCCACCTTCGACGCCTGGAAGTCCAGGGTCGTGGTGCCTGCCGCCGGCTGGCCGACGAGCGACGTGGTCATCTGACGGAGCCCCTACTCGTTCTCGGACGCCGTCACGGGCGCCTTGTTGTTCGGTTCGTTCGTGTTGGTGTTGTACTCGTCACCGAGGAGGCCGACCTTGCCCTGCTCGGTCAGCTTGTCGAGGTACGCCTGGTACTCGTCCGGCGTGACGACCTTCACCTGGAAGAGCATGAGCGAGTGGTACTCGCCGCAGAGCTCGGCGCACTTGCCCTGGTAGGTGCCGAGCTTCTCCGGGATGAAGTACTCGTCGTTCTGCTTGCCGGGGATCATGTCCTTCTTGTAGAGGAAGTCGATCACCCAGAAGGAGTGGTTCACGTCGCGCGACGAGAGCTCGATGTGCACCTTCTTGCCCTGGGGCAGGTACAGGGTCGGCAGCTGCGACTCGTCGATGGCGCCCTTGCCGTTGTCTTCTTCCTGGGCCTGGATGCCCTGGTAGTAGACGCTCTTCGACTGGTCGGACTCGTTGATGTAGTTGAAGTCCCACGCCCAGCGCTTGCCGTACACGTGGATCGTCGCGTCGGCCTTGGCGAACGGGCGCTCGATGTCGGCCTGGTCCTTCGCGGTGAAGGCGAAGAAGCCGAGCACGAGGATGAGCGGGACGATCGTGTAGAAGATCTCGAGCGGCATGTTGTACCGCATCTGCACCGGGAGGCCGGTCTGGCCCTTGCGGCGGCGGTAGACGATCGCGGCCCAGATGATGAGGCCCCAGACGATCAGGCCCACCGCGAGCAGCACGACCCAGCTCGTGGTCCACAGGCCGACGATGCGGCTCGTGTGGTTCGTGACGTTCTTCGTCTCCTCCGTGCCGGGGAGCCATCCGTTGAGCTGCTGCTGCGTGCAGCCAGCCAGTGCGATGACCAGACCGACGGCCACCGGGATGGCCGCCCAACGTATACGGCGATTCGAACGCACTGTTACCTCTCGGAGTGACGTGAAGCCGGATGAGCCGCGACACGAAGGTCGCTCATGGCTCACTCCCAGCTCGGTTGGAACACTCCTAGCTTACTCGCAGCCGGGGACAGCTCGCGCACACGTGTGGCCCGCGTTGCCCCGATCCGCGAGCTCGACGACCGCCCTGACCACGAGAAACGCGAGCGGGGAGCGACCAGTCCGGTCACTCCCCGCTCGCGTGTCGCCCGTGGTGCGGGCCGTCGGCGTCAGTGGAAGCTGTCGCCGCACGCGCAGCTGCCCTGCGCGTTCGGGTTGTCGATGGTGAAGCCCTGCTTCTGGATGGTGTCCTCGAAGTCGATCGTGGCGCCGTCGAGGTACGGGACGCTCATCTTGTCGACGACGACCTCGACGCCGGGCTCGAACCCGGCCGTGGTGTCGCCGTCGAGCAGGCGCTCGTCGAAGTAGAGCTGGTAGATGAGACCGGAGCAGCCGCCGGGCTGGACCGCGAGGCGCAGGCGGAGGTCGTCGCGCCCTTCCTGCTCGAGGAGGCTCGCCACCTTGGCCGCAGCCGCGTCGCTCAGCTGCACACCGTGCGTCGCCGTCTCGGTCGCAGCGGTCTGCGCTTCGGTGATGGTGTCGCTCATCGCGCGTCTCCCTCCGGGCCGGTGCGGATCACCGTGCCCCGGGTCGATTGTAAGCACGCCCCGCCGACGGGCGCAGCAGGTCACGGCGGCGCTGTGGACGGAGCAGGCCTGTGGACAGTGGTGAGGACGGACGGACGGGAGGCCCGTGGCGGGGTCGCCACGGTCCTCCCGTCCGTCGTCACGCGCGTCAGCGCGCCCGGAGCGAGCGCGTCAGCGTGCCTGAGCGAGCGCGTCAGCGTGTCGCGAGCCGCGCCAGGAGGATCGTCTCCGACGCGATCGCGCGGTGCAGCACGCCGAGGTGCTGCGACTCGTTCGGGCTGTGCGCACGGGTGTCGGGGTCCTCGACGCCGGTCACCAGGATCTGTGCCTCCGGGAACTCCGCGGCCAGGTCGGAGACGAACGGGATCGACCCGCCGATCCCCTGCTCGACCGCCTCGGCGCCCCAGCCCTCGCGCATCGCGACACGGGCGTCCTGCAGGGCCCACCCGGCGGTGTCGACGAGGAACCCGTCGCCGGCGTCCGGCTCGCTGAGCTCGAGGTGCGCGCCGAACGGCACGTGCGCGCGGAGGTGGCGCTCGACGGCGTCGCGCGCCTCGACCGCCGACTGGCCGGGTGCGACGCGGACGGAGATCCGGGCGCTCACGGTCGGCAGGAGCGTGTTCGACGCGTTGGCGACGCTCGGGACGTCCATGCCGGTGACGGTGATCGACGGCTGGAACCACATGCGGCTGAGCACCGGGCCGGTGCCGACCGGGCGGACACCGGGCAGGAGCGCGGCGTCCGCGGCCAGCTCGTCGTCGGAGCGCTCGGGGACGTCGGCGTCGTACGAGGTGAGGCCCTCGACCGCGACCGAGCCGTCGTCGTCGTGGAGCGAGGCGAGCAGGCGCACCATCGGGATCATCGCGTCCGGGGCCGCGCCGCCGAACATGCCGCTGTGGCTCGCGTGCTCGAGGGTCGTCAGGGTGAGCTTGAAGGTGACGTTGCCGCGGAGCGACACCGTGATCGAGGGGACCTCGGCGGACCAGTTGTCGCTGTCGGCCACGACGATCACGTCGGCGGCGAGGTGCTCCTTCTGCTCGCGGAGGAACGTGCGGAACGACCGTGAGCCGAACTCCTCCTCGCCCTCCACGAACAGCACGACACCGAGGTCGAGGTCGTCGCCGAACTGCGCGTGCAGGGCCCGGAGGGACGCGATGTGGGTCATCACGCCGGCCTTGTCGTCCGAGGCACCGCGGCCGTAGAGGCGGTCGCCGCGGAGGGTCGGCTCGAACGGCGGCGTCTCCGAGCGGGGACGGGAAGAACGGCGAGAGCCACACCGCGTCGACGCCGAGCGAGGAGAGGTAGGGCACCCGCGACGTGATCCCGACCACGTCGCCGAGTCCGTCGCCGTCCGCGTCGGCGAAGCTCCGCGGGTAGACCTGGTAGACGACGGCGTTCCGCCACCAGTCGGGGTCGGCGGTGCGGGGCGTGCTGGCGGGCGTCCGTGGCGTGCTCACGCGGCCGACGATACC
>NZ_BACW01000514.1:0-14127 GCF_000333315.1 Curtobacterium sp. B8 | reverse complement strand
GCCCCAGATGGGCAGGCGCTCCCCCGTCAGCGGGTGGATCGCGGAGCGTCCGAGCGGCACGCCGTCTTCGGGCGGTCGGCGTTCTGCCGGTCGATCTCCGAGGTCTTCTGCGTCGCGACGAGGTACGCATCGAAGTCCGCACGGACGGAGGCGGACGCGGAGGCCACCAGCGACGCGGCCAGGTCCGAGTCGGGCGCCACGACCAGGAACGTCACCCCGTGGATCGTGTCCGGGCGCGTGGTGAACACCGTGACGGGCTCGTCCCGCCCCTCGATGACGAAGTCGACGTCGGCGCCGACCGACCGACCGATCCAGTTGCGCTGCTGCGCGATGACCTTCGCCGGCCACCGCCCCTCGAGCTGGTTGAGGTCGTCGAGCAGCCGGTCCGCGTACTCCGTGATCTTGAAGTACCACTGCGTCAGCTTCTTCTTGACGACGACGGCGCCCGAGCGGTCGGAGGTGCCGTCGGGCAGCACCTGCTCGTTCGCGAGCACGGTCTGGTCCACCGGGTCCCAGTTGACCCAGCTGTCCTTCCGGTACGCCAGGCCCTTCTCGTACATCTTGAGGAACAGCCACTGGTTCCACTTGTAGTACTCGGGGTCCGAGGTGTGGATCTCGGTCGTCCAGTCGAACGACGGCGCGTAGCGCTTGAAGGACGCCTTCTGCTGCTCGATGTTCGCGTAGGTCCACTCCTTGGGGTCGACCCCGCGCTTGATCGCCGCGTTCTCCGCCGGCAGGCCGAAGGAGTCCCAGCCGATCGGGTGCAGCACGTTGAAGCCCTGCTGCCGCCAGTAGCGCGCGACGAAGTCACCGAGCGCCCAGTTCTCCGCGTGCCCCATGTGCAGGTCGCCGGACGGGTACGGGAACATCTCGAGGATGTACTTCCGCGGCCGCGTGTCGTCGAGGTCCGTGGTGAAGAGCCCGAGCTCTTCCCAGCGGGGCTGCCACTTCTCCTGGAGTCGACGGAAGTCGTAGGCGTTCGGGTCCTCGGCGTACTGCTCGGTGGTCACGGTCACCAAGATTACAAGGCCTGGAGGCCCGGCTCGGCCCCGTGACGTCGGCTGCGGCCCGTCATGCGCTGACGAGTCGTCCGTCCCGCATCCGCAGGGTGCGGTCGACGAGGTCGACCGGCACGGGCACGTGCGAGACGATCACCACGGTCCGCCCGGCCCGCCGAGCGGCACCGACGAGGTCACGCAGCAGCGCCTCGGCGAGGTCGGGGTCGATGTCCGCGGTCGGCTCGTCGAGGACGAGCACCGGGAACGCGTGCAGCAGCGCACGGGCCAGCGCGAGCCGGTGCGCCTGCCCGCCGGACACGAGGACGCCGCGCTCCCCCACGCCGGCGTCGAGCCCGCCCCGCCCGACGACCCACGGACCGAGCCCGACCCGGTCGAGGACGTCGAGCAGCTCCTCGTCGGTCGCGGTGTCGCGTGCGAACAGCAGGTTCTGCCGGACCGACTGGTCGAACACGAACGGGTCCTGCTCGATGAGGCCGATGCGTGCGCGGACCGCGTCGGGGTGCATGTCGCGCGCTTCGACGCCGTCGATCGCGTACGAGCCGCGGTGGTCGACGAACCGCACGAGCGCGTCCACGAGCGTCGACTTGCCGGCGCCGCTCGGCCCCTCGAGCACGACGACCTCGCCGGGGAGCAGGTCGAGCGACACCCCGGACACGGCGTCGACGCTCGCGCCGGGCCAACGCACCGACAGGTCACGGACGGAGACCGACACGGCGCCGTCCACGACGAGCGAGGCAGGGTCTGCGGGTGTGGAAGGCTCCGGCACGATCCCGGTCGGCAGCGCAGTGGGCACCACGGCCTCGACCCGGTCGGCAGCGGCGCGCACCCGACGCAGTGTCAGGACCGCGAGCGGCACCCCGCCGATGACCTCGAAGAGCGCCAGCGGGACGAAGACCGCGAGCGCCCAGAGGGGTCCGTCGAGGGCCCCGGAGACCACCGCGGGTGCGCCGACCGCGAGGATCCCGACGACCGCCGCGCCGCCCAGCAGCCCGCCGAGGGCACCGACGAGGGACTCGACGGCGCCCCGACGACGCACGGCGGCGGTCACGGACCGGTCGAGCCGCGCGATGTGCGCGAGTCGCTCGTCGAGGGCGCCGTGGGCGGCGAAGACGTCGAGCGCGCGGACGGTGTCGAGCACGAGGTCCGCGACCCGGCCCCGGTCCGCTGCGGTCCGCTCGTCCGAGCGCCGCGCGACGGCGACCGTCACCACCGACCCGAGGAGCGCCGCGGCCGCGAGGGCGAGGAGGAGCACGACCGCAGCGGGCACCGAGACGAGCGCGACCGCGACGACGGACACGAGCGCCACGACCCCGGCGGACACGAGCGGCCCGACGACCCGGATCGGCAGGTCCTGCAGCCGGTCGGTGTCCGTGACGAGCCGAGTGAGGAGGTCGCCGCGTCCGGTCGCGCCGAGACCGGCGGGCGCGACCGACGAGAGTCGGCGGTACATCTCCGTCCGGACCACGGCGAGCTGGCGGAACGACGCGTCGTGACCGGCGAGGCGGTCCACGTACCGGAGGGCCGCCCGCCCGAGCGCGAACGCCCGCACCCCGACCATGACGAGCGTGAGGTAGAGGATCGGCGGGTGCTCCGCGGCACGCGTGATGAGGTAGCCGCTCGCGGCGAGCAGGGCGACCGCGCACAGCGCACTGCCCACGCCGGCCCCCACGGCCTTGCCCCACCCAGCCCCGCGCGGCAGGGCGAGCCGCAGGACGGAGTCGTGTCGTGCCTCCCGGCTCACGCCCGCGCTCCGCTCGCGGCGGTGACCGTGACGGCGCCACCGGTGCGCACGTCGATCCGCACGTCCGCCGCTGCGAGCACTGCAGGGCGGTGGCTGGCGACCACGACGACGCGGCCGTCGGCGGCGAGCCGGCGGATCGCCGCGACGACCTGCGACTCCGAGTCGGCGTCGAGTGCGGAGGTGGGCTCGTCGAGGAGGACGAGGGGGGTGTCCGCCCGACTCGCGCGGTACAGGGCGCGGGCGACGGACACGCGCTGCGCCTGTCCACCGGACAGACCGGCTCCGCCGGACCCGACCGGGAGGCCCGGGTCGACACCCAGCCCCGCCTCACGCAGCGCCGTGGTCACGGCGACGACGTCGGGGGTCGCGCTGAGCGCGACGTTCTCGGCGACGGTGCCGCCCACGAGGCGCGTCCGCTGGTCGGCCCAGGTCGTCCGCTCCGCCGCGGTCGTCCCGGCTGGACCGGGCACGGTCACGGTGCCGTCGTGCGCCACAGCGCCGCGGAGCGCAGCGATGATGCTCGACTTGCCCGATCCGCTCGGGCCCGCGAGTGCGACCACCGTGCCCGGCTCGGCACGGAGGTCGATCGGACCGATCACGACGTCCGGGCGGCGGGACCGTGACGGCGTCGAGGACGAGCGCACCAGCAAGCGGGAGCGGCGTCGGGCTCGTCGGGACGGCCGCGTCACCGTCGTCGTCGAGGACGTCCAGCACGGCCGCGGCGGCCTCGACACCGTCCTGCGCGGCGTGGAAGTCGGCACCCACCTGTCGGATCGGCGCGAAGGCCTCGGGTGCCAGGACGAGGACGAACATCGCGGCCCCGAGGCCGAGCGAGCCGTCGACGAGCCGGACCCCGATGGACACCGCGACGAGCGCGACCGCGAGGCTCGCGGCGAGCTCGAGCGCGAAACCGCTGACGAAGGAGAGCCGCAGGACGCCCATCGTGGCGCGACGGTAGCCGTCCGTGAGAGCGCCGATCCGCCCGACCTGTCGCCGTGCCCGACCGAAGACCTTCAGCGTCGCGAGGCCCTCGACCGCCTCCGTGAACGCGCCGCCGAGGGTGGCGAGGGCGTCGGACTGCCTCCGCTGCAGCGCCTGGGTCGCGAGGCCGATGAGGACCATGAACACCGGGATCACCGGCAGCGCGCACAGGACCACGATGCCGCTCGTCGGGTCGCCGAGGCCGATCGCGACGAGCAGCACCGGCGTGGCGATGGCGGTGAGGGCGAGCTGCGGCAGGAACCGGCCGAAGTACGCGTCGAGGGCGTCGAGACCCGGTCCGAGCGTCGTGGCGAACCCGGCGCTCGACCGCGCGGCCAGCCACGCCGGTCCGCGCTCGGCGGCCCGGGCGAGGACCCGCGTGCGGAGCTCGCTCTTCACGCGTGCTGCCGCCCGGGCCGCGAGGTCGTCGGTCGCCCACGCGGCGACCGCCCGGACGACGAACGCACCGCCGAGGAGCGCGAGCGCCTGCGCGAACGCGACGGGCAGGCGGCCCTCGCCGACCGCGTCGACCCCGAGCGTCACGGCAGCGGCGATCCCCCATGCGACGGCGACGGTCGCGAGCGTCCGCAGTGCCCCGGTGCCCGCGGCTGCCACGACGAAGCCGCGCGCCGTCCGCGACAGGCGCAGCAGTCGCGGGTCGAGCGGCTTCATCGTGGCTTCCTCGTGGTCGTGGGCGGCTAGTGGGCGGCCTGGGCGATGTGGGCCCGCGAGACGCGCTTGCGGAAGACCCAGTAGGTCCAGGCCTGGTAGGCGAGCACGAGCGGGACGAAGATCAGCGCGACCCAGCTCATCACGGTCAGCGTGTACGAACCGCTGCTCGCGTTGTAGACGTTCAGGCTGTTCGCCGGGTCGTTCGACGCGGGCATCACGTTCGGGAAGATCGCCGTGAACATCGCCAGCACGACCGCGGCGATCGTGATCGCCATGAGCGTGAACGCCCGCCCTTCCTTGCCCCACGCGGCGCAGAGGACCGCGAGGACGAGGGCCAGTGCCGCCACCACGGAGAGCACGAGGCTCGCCGGCGTCGCCCGGACGAACGCCATCGCGACGAGGAACGCTGCGCCGACGACGATCGTGACGATGCCCGCACGGGTCGCGAGCCGCTTGGCCCGCTCGCGGATCTCCCCCTCGGTCTTCAGCGCGACGAACACGACGCCGTGGGTGAAGAACACCAGGAGCGTGGTCAGCCCGGTGAGCAGCGCGAACGGGTTGAGCAGGTCGAAGATGGACCCGGTGTAGTTGTGGCCGGCGTCCATCGGGATGCCGCGCACGACGTTGCCGAACGCGACGCCCCAGAGGAACGACGGGAGGGCGCTGCCGACGATGATCATCAGGTCGAACCGACGCTTCCACTCGGCGTGCTTGTTCTGGTGCCGGTACTCGAACGAGACGCCGCGGGCGATGAGTGCCGCGAGGATGAGCAACAGCGCCAGGTAGAAGCCGGAGAACATCGTCGCGTACCACTCCGGGAACGCCGCGAACAGGCAGGCGCCGGCGACGATGACCCAGGTCTCGTTGAGGTCCCAGACGGGGCCGATGGTGTTGATCAGCACGCGGCGGTCGGTGTCGTCCTTGCCGAGGAAGGGCAGGGACATGCCGACACCGAAGTCGAACCCGTCGAGGACGAAGTACCCCACGAAGAACAGTCCGACGATCGCGAACCAGAGCACGGGCAGGTCCATCTCAGTACACCGTCACTTCGTGCTTGACCTCGCCGGTCTCCTCGTCGACCTCCGCCGGGGCGGCGGGGCCCTCCTGCGCGACCTTCTTGATGAGCCGGAACTCGACCACCGCGAGGGCGCCGTAGATGAGCGTGAACACGACGAGCGAGATGAGGACCTCGAGGCCGGTCACGTTCGGCGAGACACCGTCGGCCGTCTTGAGCAGCCCGAAGACGAGCCACGGCTGGCGGCCCATCTCCGTGAAGATCCAGCCCATGATCATCGCGGCCATCGGGAGCGGCATGGCCCAGGTCGCGACCCGCCACACCCAGCGCTGCTGGGGGAAGCCGCCCTTGCGGGTCAGCCAGAGCCCGACGAGCGAGACGAGGACCGCGCCCACGCCGAGGGCGATCATCCACCGGAAGGCCAATACGTGACCCAGATGATCGGCTTGTAATCGCGGCACCGTACACCTGCGAGTACTGCGCCTGCAGGTCGTTGATGCCTTCGACGGTGCCGTTGAAGGTGTGCGTCGAGAGGAACGACAGCAGGTACGGGATGCGGATCGAGAACAGCTCGTGGACCCCGTCAGGAGTACCGAGCGTGAAGATCGAGAACGAGGCGTCCTTGCCGGTCGAGGTGTTGTAGAGCGCCTCGGCCGCGGCCATCTTCATCGGCTGGGTGTCGACCATCGTGAGCCCGAGCTGGTCGCCGGTGAGGACCGTGAGGGCTCCGGAGGCGAGCATCGTCCACATGCCGAACTTCAGCGCCGGCAGCATCGTCTCGAGGTTCTGGTTGCGGGCCAGGTGCCACGCGGCGACCGCGATGATGACCGACGCGGCGACCATGAACGCGCCGAACAGGGTGTGCGGGAACGCCGCCAGCGCGACCTTGTTCGTGAGCACGGCCCAGATGTCGGTGAGCTCGGCGCGGCCCTTGGCCTCGTTGATGGCGTAGCCGACCGGGTGCTGCATGAACGCGTTCGCCGCGAGGATGAAGTACGCCGACAGCATCGTGCCGACGCTCACGCACCAGATCGTCGCGAGGTGCACCTTCTTCGGCAGGCGGTCCCAGCCGAAGATCCAGAGCCCGATGAACGCGGCCTCGAAGAAGAACGCCAGGATGCCCTCGAGCGCGAGCGGTGCGCCGAACACGTCACCGACGAAGCGCGAGTAGTTCGACCAGTTCATGCCGAACTGGAACTCCTGCACGATGCCGGTGACCACGCCCATCGCGAAGTTGATGAGGAAGATCCGGCCGAAGAACCGGGTGAGCTGCAGGTAGTGCGCCCGTCCGGTGCGCACCCAGGCGGTCTGGAACACCGCGACGACCACGGCCATGCCGATGGTCAGGGGCACGAAGAGGAAGTGGTAGATCGTCGTCAGACCGAACTGCCACCGCGACAGGATGAGCGGATCGAGGATGTCGTTCATGCGGCGTTTCCGAGCCGGGTCGCCGCGCGCTGTTGGTGCACGTCAGTTGCTTCCTGTGGAAGGGGGAACTTCTGGTGTCACAGGCCTTTGGGACACCTCCACGCTACCGCCCGGACACCTCGTTCGACAAGTTGTAGAACACTCCTCTGCACGAATGTGCAGGAGAACTGCACGGCACGGTTGTACGGAACAAGCGTGCTGCGAGGCCGGCTCGGCAAACAGCGACAGGCGCCGGGCCGAAGCCCGACGCCTGTCGTCTTTCCGGTGTGGGACGCGCTGTTACAGCAGGCCCTTCTCGGTGAGGAAGTCCTTCGCGATGGTGGACGCCTTCTCCTTGTCGGTGACGCTCTTCGCGTTGAGTTCGATGAGCGCATCGGTGGTGAGCACCTTGCTCACCTCGTCGATGTCCGCGGCCGCCTTGTCGTCGACCTTCTTCGACACCACCGGGATGACGTTCTGCGGCAGGATCAGGTTCTCGGGGTCCTTCAGCGAGACGAAGTCGTTCGCCTTGATGCTCGGGTCCGCGCTGTAGATGTCGGCGAGCTGGACGGTGCCGTCCTTGAGCGCCTTCACCGTCAGGGCGCCGCCCGAGTCCTCGATCGCCTTGAAGTCGACGTCCACGCCGTAGACCGACTTCAGCCCCTTCGGACCGTACGGTCGGGTCTGGAACTCGGAGTTCGCGCCGACGGTGAGCGTCTTCTCGACGTTCTTGAGGTCGGCGAGGCTCGTGACGTCGTTCTCCTCGGAGAACTGCTTCGTGACCGTGTAGCTGTCCTGGTCGGTCGCCTCGGCCTCGTCGAGGACTCGGAGGCCGGACGGCAGCGCCTTCTGGAGCGCCGCGTCGATCTCCGACGGGGTCTTCGCGGTGGCCTTCTTGTCGTAGTACTGCAGCAGGTTGCCGCTGTACTCGGGGATGACGTCGATCGCGCCCTTCTGGAGCTGCGGCAGGTAGATCTCACGCTGCCCGATGTTGAAGTTCCGCTTCACCTGGAAGCCGTCCTTCTCGAGGACCTGCGCGTACATCTCGGCGATGATCTCGTTCGAGTAGTACTGCTGCGACCCGATGACGATCGTCTTCGAGTCGCTGGAGCTGCTGGAGCCGCTGTCGAGCGGGTTGCTCGACGCGCAGCCGCTGAGGGCTGCCGCGACGCCCAGTGCCAGCGCTGCTGCGACGCCGGCACGGATCTTTGCTGTGATCACGATGGAGTTCCTTCCGGGATGGGATTGCGGGACCGCTCGCGCGACCCCTGGCGCCGCCGGGCCGACGGGTCGGCAGTGCCCTTCGGCACCGCCGCCCGCTGGAGTGCGGCGAACACGATCTCGAACGCGATCGCGAGTGCGATCACGAGGATGGAGGCGCCGAGCATCTCGGCGTAGTCCTGGGTCTTGAGCCCGAGGAAGAAGTAGCCGCCCAGACCACCGGCGCCCACGTAGGCGGCCAGGGTGGCGGTGGCGACGACCTGCAGCACGGCTGCTCGGATCCCGCCGATGAGGAGCGGCAGCCCGAGCGGGATCTCGACCTTCCACAGCACCTGCCAGCCGGTCATGCCCTGCGCCTTGGCGGCGTCGACGGTGACGGGTTCGACGGACTCGATGCCCGAGTACGCCCCGGCGAGCACCGACGGGATGGCCAGGATGACCAGCGCGAGGAGCGGCGCCTGCAGGCCGATCCCGAGCAGGAGGCCGAAGAGCGACAGGACGCCGAGCGTCGGCAGGGCACGGACGCCGCCGGACACCCCGATCGAGAAGCCCCGCAGACGCCCGGTGTGGCCGATCGCGTAGCCGATGGGGATCGCGATGACCGAGGCGATGAGGACCGCGAACAGCGTGATCCAGACGTGCTCCCAGAGCCGACCGGGGATGGCGTTGAGACCGGAGTAGTTCTGCGGGTCGAAGACCCACCCGAACGCGTCGCCGATGATCACGAGGCCACCTCCGCCTGCTGGAGCACCCGGCGCGCGGAGCGCTGGCTCGTCCGCGTGCGACGGGTCCACGGCATCACGAGCCGGCCGACCAGGACGAGCACGGCGTCGATCGCGAAGGCGAGCACGAGCACCATCACGATCCCGGAGATGATCTCCTCGAAGATGCCGCGCGCGAGGCCGTCGGTGAAGAGCGAGCCGAGGCTCTGGATCCCGAGGACCGCGCCCACGGTCGTCAGGGAGATCGTGGAGACCGCGACGACGCGGAGTCCGGCCAGCAGGACCGGCCCGGCCAGCGGGAGCTCGACGCGGAAGAACCGCTGCGCGGACGAGTACCCCATCGCGGTCGCGGCCGCGGCCGTCGCGCCGTCGACCGAGGTCAGCCCGTCCACCGTCGACCGGACCATGAGCGCCAGCCCGTAGATCGTCAGGCTGATGATCACGTTCACCGGGCTCGTGAGGCTCGTCCCGATGATGCCGGGCAGCGCCACGAAGAGCGCCAGCGACGGGATCGCGTAGAGCAGGCCGGCGAAGGTCACGATGCCGCTGCCGAGCCCTGCGGAGAAGCGCGAGCTGCCCGGACGCTGCAGACGGACGACGAGCCATCCGATCGGGATCGACAGCACGAACGCGATGATGATCGGCGGGATCGCGATCGCCAGGTGCGCGGTCGTCGCGTCCCCGATCGTGTCGAGGTTCGACAGGACCCAGTTCACCGGGGTCCCCCACCCTGCGCCGGAGCACCCGGGGCGGTGTCACGCGCTCCGGCCTCTGCACCCTGCGGGACGGCGGCCGCGGCGTCGACCACCTGGACCGGGCCGGTGAGGACCCCGGCGGCACGTCCGTCGCCGTCCACGACGATCGGCCCCGTCGGGGTCTGCTCGACCCGGAGCGCACGCCGGCCACGGCCCGCACCGATGAAGTTCGCGACGAAGTCGTCCGCCGGTTCGGCGAGGATCTCGGCCGGCGTGCCCTGCTGGGCGATCTCGCCGCCCTTCTTGAGGATGACGACCTGGTCGCCGAGCTTGAACGCCTCGTCGATGTCGTGGGTCACGAAGACCACCGTCTTGCCGAGTTCGCGCTGCAGGCGGATCAGTTCGTCCTGCAGGTCGTTGCGGACGAGGGGGTCGACGGCGCCGAACGGCTCGTCCATGAGCAGGATGTTCGGGTCGACCGCGAGCCCGCGCGCCACGCCGACGCGCTGCTGCTGGCCACCGGAGAGCTGCGAGGGGTAGCGGTTCGCGAACGCCCGGTCGAGGCCGACCGTGTCCATGAGCTCGAGCGCGCGCTCGCGCGCCTGCGCCTTGCCGACACCCGTCAGCAGCGGCACGGTCGCGATGTTGTCGACCACGCGGCGGTGCGGCAGGAGCCCGGCGTTCTGCATGACGTAGCCGATCCGCCGGCGGAGCTGGACCGGGTCGACCGACGCGACGTCCTCGCCGTCGATGGACACCGACCCCGACGTCGGGTCCACCATGCGGTTGATCATCCGGAGGAGGGTCGTCTTGCCGCAACCGCTCGACCCGACGAAGACCGTCGTGGTCCGGGAGGGTATGACGAGGTGGAAGTCCTCGACCGCGGTGGTGCCGTCCGGGTACGTCTTCCGTACCGACCGGAACTCGATCATGGTGGGTGCCCTTCTGTTCGGAGGTAGCCCGACTCCGCACGACAGTACCCGTGGGGACCGACAGCGGTTGCGCGGTGACGCCCCGTGTCGCCTCATGGACAGCGACGCCCGCTCGGTGGGCGCGCGCGACGACGCCCGCGTCCCTGTTCGGAGCGCGGGCGTCGTCGGACGGGTGGGGGCGGCTCAGGCGTCGCGGAGGACCGCCTCGAGGTAGGTGTGGGTCATCGCGCGGTACGCCTCGACGAGTGCCTGGTCCGGAGCGTCACGGTCGGCGTGCGCCCGCGCGAGCACGGCGTGGCCGGACTCGGCGAGCACGGTCCACGCGCGGTCGACGGCTTCGCTCTCCGGCAGACCGAAGCGCTCCCGCATCACCTGGCTGACGGCACCCCCGAGCGCGGCCATGCGGTCGTCGTCGTCCCCGGTACCGGTGTCGGCCGTGTCGCCGAACCGGATCGCCCGGAACCCGGGCTCCGTCCGGTACATGTCGGCCGTCATGTCGATGAGCGCGTCGCAACCGGCGCGCCAGTCGGCGGCACCGCTCGCGTCGAGCGCCTCGACGAACCGGGCGGCCAGGCGCTGCGTGCAGCGGATCGCCAGGGCCTCGACCACGGCGATGCGGTCCGGGAAGTAGCGGTAGACGGTCCCGATGGACGCGCCTGCCCGCTCGGCGACCATCGCCGTCGTCAGCCGCTCGAACCCGATCTCGTCGATGACCGCGGCCGCGGCGTCGAGGAGGCCGGCGAGGCGCGCCGAACTGCGGGCTTGGACCGGCTCGTTCCTGAGCAGTGATGATCCCCCCGGCAGTGCGTTCGATACCTCGGTGACGAGCACGTGTACTCCTTCTCGCGTCCTCGACGCGTCCCGCCCGCGGCAGGCGCGTGGCGCGTTGTGTTTCACCGTCCACACGACACGTGGGCGGTGGTGTCCCCGCAACTCTCGCAGACTCCGTCTGGAACTCGGCTGCGACTCTCCCAATCCTGCATGAGCATCCTCGGGTCGCCCGGGGCGGCGCGCCCGGGTCGTCCGCGCCGAGCACCCGCGGGTCCGAGGTCGCCCCGGCGTGGAATGATGGGGCGATGCCCGACCCGACGCCCCACGAGCCGTCGCTGGCCGAGCCGATCCTCCACCGGGCGGCACGGATCGAGGACGCCGTGCAGGAGTTCCGCGAGCAGCGCGCGCGCCGCCGCGGACTCGTGCCGACCGTGATCCCCTACACCGGCTACGGTGCACCCGGCTGGGTGCGGGTCCTCGCCCGCGTGCTCCTCACCCGCCGCGGGCTCGCCTCCGACGCCTCCTACGTCGGGGTCCGCGGGTGGAAGAGCTTCACGAGCGTCGCGGTCGACTCCGCCGAGGTCACCGTCACCGCCGGGGGCCGGAGTCACGTCGTGCAGTCCGACCGCGGCGGGGTCGTCGACGCCATCGTGCCGATCGACCTCGAGCCCGGGTGGCGCACGATCAAGCTCTCCGCGGGCGGTTCCCGCGACGTCGAGGCGGACGTGTTCGTCGTGCACCCCGACACGCGGTTCGGGCTGCTGTCCGACATCGACGACACGGTGATGGTCACGAGCCTCCCCCGTCCGATGCTCGCCGCGTGGAACTCGTTCGTCCTCACCGAGCACGCCCGCCGGCCCGTCCCGGGCATGTCCGTGCTCTACGAACGCGTCCTGGCGCAGCACTCGGGCGCACCGACGGTGTACCTGTCGACCGGCGCCTGGAACGTCGCCCCGACGCTGCAGCGGTTCCTCACGCGCAACATGTACCCGACCGGCACGCTGCTGCTCACCGACTGGGGTCCGACGCACGACCGCTTCTTCCGGAGCGGGCAGCTGCACAAGCAGGAGAACCTGCGCCGCCTCGCCCGGGACTTCCCCGACGTCCAGTGGCTGCTCGTCGGCGACGACGGCCAGCACGACGAGTCGCTGTACGGCGACTTCGCACGGGAGCACCCGGAGAACGTCGCCGGCGTCGCGATCCGGCAGCTCTCCACGAGCGAGGCCGTCCTCGCCGGTGGCCGTTCCCGGGCACAGGAGCGGTCCCGGGACTCGGCGGCGCCGTGGGTGTTCGCCCCCGACGGCGCCGGCCTCTGGACCGAACTCCAGCGGGTCGGGCTGCTCGACGACCACTGACGACCCGGTGCCCGACTGAGGACCTCCTCAGCGCAGCCTCCCCGGGGCGGCCGCGTGGTTCGATCGGGATCATGCACTCTGCGCGCATCGAGGACCACGCCCTCATCGGCGACACCTACACCGCGGCGCTCGTCACGCGGGACGGCACGGTCGACTGGGCCTGCCTCCCCCGCTTCGACAGCCCGTCGACCTTCGCGGCCCTGCTCGGCTCGGCCGAGCACGGCGGCTGGTCCCTCCGTCCGACCGACCCGGACGCGACGTCGCACCGTCGGTACGTCGGCGACTCACTGGTCCTCTCGACGGTCTGGACGACGAGCTCGGGCGTGGTCGAGGTCACCGACTTCATGCCGATCGGTGCCCACCGGGCCGCGATCGTCCGGCGCGTCCGGGGCCTCCGCGGATCCGTCGACGTGGAGCAGGTCCTCACCATCCGGTTCGACTACGCCCGGGCGCTCCCCTGGGTCCGCCAGATCGGCGGCGACGACGACCCCGCGCTCCTCGCGACCGCGGGTCCCGGCTCGGTGATCGTCCGCGGACCCCGGTTCCACGCGCGGGACCACAGCCACACCGCGACGGCGACCGTGCGAGACGGCGAAGTCATCGACACCGTGCTGACCTGGTACCCGTCGCACCGGGAACCGCCGGCACCGATGGACGTGACGGAGGCGCTGCACCGCACGACCCGGTGGTGGGAGGACTGGATGGCCCCGGTGCGCACCCACGGCCGCTACGTCGACGCCACGCGTCGCTCGCTGCTGCTGCTGCGGGCCATGACCCACGCGGAGACCGGCGGGGTCGTCGCCGCCGCGACCACGAGCCTCCCGGAGGACCCGGGCGGCGAACGGAACTGGGACTACCGGTACGTCTGGCTCCGCGACGCCTCGCTCGCGCTGGCGTCCCTCATCGCCCACGGCTACCGGGACGAGGCGACCCACTGGCGCGGGTGGCTCCTCCGGGCGATCGCGGGCGACCCCGCGGACGTGCAGATCATGTACGGCGTCGCCGGCGAGCGCGAACTCCCGGAGCGGACGCTCGAGAACCTGCCCGGGTACGCGCACTCGACGCCGGTGCGCGTCGGCAACGGCGCGTACACGCAGTACCAGGGCGACGTGTTCGGCGAGGTCCTCGCCGCGCTGCACGACGCCCGAGAGCTCGGCGTCGAGGAGAACGCTGACTCCTGGGCGCTGCAACGAGCCCTGCTCGGCTACGTCGAGGAGCACTGGCAGGAGCCCGACAACGGGATCTGGGAGATGCGCGGCCCACGTCGCCACTTCACGCACTCCCGGGCGATGATCTGGGCGGCGTTCGACCGCGGCGTCGCGGCCGTCGAGGAGTTCGGCCTCGAGGGCCCCGTCGACCGGTGGCGCACGCTGCGCGACCAGGTGCGGGCCGAGATCGAGGAGCACGGTTGGAACGCCGAACGCGGCTCCTACCGGCAGCACTACGACACCGACGAGGTCGACGCGAGCCTCCTGGTGCTGCCGCAGATCGGCTACATCAAGGCCGACGACCCGCAGATGACCGGCACCGTGGCCGCGATCGAGCAGGACCTCCGCACCGGCGACGACGGCCTGTGCTCCGCTNCGGACTCCGCCG
>NZ_BACW01000515.1:0-4706 GCF_000333315.1 Curtobacterium sp. B8 | reverse complement strand
GGCTTCTTGGCGGGCATGCGGTCCTTCCGGTGCGGCGACCGGTCGTGCTCCGGTCGCCACGTCGATCCTACGGCCGACCCCCGACCCGGCGGAGCCGACGGAACGGGCCGAGGGCTCCGGGTCCGAGCGCTCCGTCCACACCCGAGGGCCGTCGTTCCCCGGTGCGACGACGACGGTCCCGCTGCGGTCGGTCCGGTACACGACGCTGCCGGCAGCGGCCAGCATGTCGAGCGCCTGCCGGGTGGGGTGCCCGTAGGTGTTGTCCGCTCCGACGCCGATGAGCGCGATCCGGGCACCGAGCGATCGGTACAGCCCGGGGTCCTGGTCCGCCGAGCCGTGGTGCGACACCTTGACCACGTCGACCGGTCGCTCGGCGCCGCCCGCACCGACGAGCCGCCGCTGAGCCGCTTCGCCGAGGTCCCCGAGGAGCATCGCCGACGGACAGCCGGCGCAGTCGGGATCGGGTTCGACCCGGATGGCGATGCTCGCGGCGTTCCCGGACGCGGTCGACGACCGGGGTGGCCACAGCGCCACCAGGCGGAGGCTCCCGAGCTGCACCGCTGTCCCGGCGGCGGCCCGGCGGACCTCGACCCCGGCGCCCCGCAGGTCGCGGAGCACCCGCTCGTCCGCGGGTCGGCCGGTGGGGCCGACGAGCGCATTCGAGACCGAGGCGGCGACCGCCGACGTCGCGCCGACGTGGTCCCGGTCGTAGTGCGTCAGCACGAGCACCGCGATGTGTCCCACGCCGAGCAGGTCGAGGCACGCGGCGAGGCGCTCGGGGTCGTCCCCTGTGTCGACGAGCGCTGTCGCGCCACCCGACCGCAGCAGGACCGCATCCCCCTGCCCCACGTCGCAGGCCGCGATCGTCCAGTCCCGTGGCACGCTGCCACGGACGACGGTCTGCGGCACGGCGACGAGGCCGATGCCGAGCACGACCACCGCGCCCGCGGCGAGCAGGAGCCGGAGTCGGACGTGCGCCGCGACGAAGCACGAGACGACCACACACCCGGAGACCACGACGGCGAGTCCGACGCCCGGCACTCCGGGCGGCCACGGCGCGGATGCACCCGGCAACGCGGCGGCCGTGCGGGCGACCCACCCGACGGCGCTCGCGGGGACCCAGGCGACGGCGGCCAGCACGGAGGCCGCACCGGGCCACACGGGCGCGAAGAGGCAGGCACCGAGTCCGACGACGGTGACGATCGGCGCGAGTGGTTCGGTGAGCAGGTTCGCGGGCACGGCGTACGTCGGCAGCGCAGGCGCGAGGAGGATCGTCACCGGCCAGCACGCCACCTGCGCGACCACCGGGACGGCCACTGCGGCGGCGACCGGTGTCCACAGTCGCCTCGCGAGCAGGTCGGTCAGCGGCGGCCCGAGCACCACGATCCCGCTCGTCGCGAGCACGGACAGCGCGAACGCGAAGGACCGTGCGTACCACGGGTCCACCACGAGCATCCCGATGACGGCGAGCGAGATGAGCGGGGCGCCACGGACGGGCCGCCCGGACAGGTGCACCACCAGCGCCACGACCGCCATCAGGGTCGCCCGGACGATGGACGGGTCCGGACGCACGAGCACCACGAACGCGAGCAGGAACGCGACGGCCGCCCCGGCGCGGAGGACCCGCGGGAGACCGCAGGCCCGGCCGAGGAGCACCACCAACCCGACGATGACGGCGCAGTTGGCCCCGGACACCGCGGTCAGGTGCGTGAGCGCTGCCGTCTCCATCGCGCCCTCGGTGTCGGGGTCGAGTCCGTTCCGGTCGCCGATCGCCAGTCCGCGGAGGAGGGCAGCGCCGGGCTCCGGGAGCTGGGTGGTGACCCGGACGAACGCTCGGCGAGCACCATCGGTCAGGGCGAGGAGCCCCGTCGGCGCGCGGGACTCGACCGGGCCGTGCAGGAACACCACCCACGCGGTGGGCGACCCCGCAGCGTCGGGCTCCACCGCCCCGGTGCCCACGAGGATGGACCCGGCGGCGAACCGTTCGGCACCCCGTCCCTGGACGTCGGGCACCAGCCGCACCGGCACACGCAGCCCGGCCGAGTCCTCCGTCGCGATCAGGGTCGCCGCGACGGAACGCGCACCGCGCTCGAGGTCCCGGTCCAGCACGAGCCGGACCGTCCGCTGGCCGGGGTCTCCGGACAGCTCCGGCGGGTTCCGCCGCTGCTCGCCGACGGCCACGGCGACGGCGACGAGCACGACGAGCAGCGCACTCGTCACCACGAGGCCGACAGCGAGTGCGATCGCGCCGCCGTGCAGCCGTGGCAGGAGCGCGAGGAGGACGATCCCGCCCACCACGAGCAGGCCGCCGCCGATCACCACCGCGATCGCGCTGTCCGGGACGCCGACGAGGACGGCACAGGACACCCAGGCGACGGCCGCCGGGCCCGCGATGCGCAGGTCGGCGAGGCGAGCGTGCACGGCACTGCGCACGGAGCCCATGCGGTCAGACCCGGACGCGCGGCTGCAGGTCGGCGAACTTGGCGTCCCCGATCCCGCTGACGTCGAGCAGGTCCTCGACGGCGGCGAAGCGCCCGTGCTCCTCGCGCCAGGCGAGGATCCGTTCCGCCAGCGCGGGCCCGATCCCCGGCAACGTCTCGAGCGTCGCGGCGTCGGCGGCGTTCAGGTCGACGACCGTGTCCGACCCGGTCGATCCCGATGCGCTCGGGGCACCCGCACCGCCCGCATCGCCGTCCGGCAGGGCGATCGGGACGTCCGTCTCCCCGACGCGCGGCACGTAGACCTGTTCCCCGTCCACCAGCGGGCGAGCCAGGTTCACCCGTGCGAGATCGGCGTCGCGGGCGGCACCCCCTGCGCGCTCCAGCGCCGTCGTGACCCGGCTGCCGGCCGGCAGCGTGACCACGCCGGGCTTCCCGACCGCGCCCGCGACGTGCACGACGACGACCGACGGCGTGGCCGTGCTCGTGTCAGGACCGGTACCGGCCGGGGGGCCATCGGCCGTCGGCCCGCCCGCCGTGGAGGCCGGCTCGGCTGACGGCGCGTCGCTGACGACGACCTCGGCAGCGGATCCACCGCCAGCCGACCGGGTCCCGAGCACGATCACGAGCACGGCGACCACCGCGACGACCGCGGCCAAGACGACGGCGGCACGGGGTGTGAGCGAGAAGCGTGAGGACATACCGGAACGCTAGGGAGCCGAGCCTCGCGACCGGACTCCGCGCGGGTCAGCCGTGGACGACCCCACCAGCACCGGCACCTGTGCAGGACTCGCCACACGCCGAGCGAGCGCACCCGCGCGCCCCACCCCGATCGAGCGCACCCGCGCGCCCCACCCCGATCGAGCGCGCCCGCGCCCCGATCGAGCGCGCCCGCGCCCGCGCCCGCGCAGCTACCCCTTGATCGCGATGTTCACGAGCTTCGGCGCCCGCACGATCACCTTCACGATCTCGCGCTCACCGATGTACCGCTGCACGTTCGCCGACTCCCGCGCGAGCGCCTCGAGCTCCGAGGGCTCGATCGACTTCGACACCTCGAACGAGTCGCGGACCTTGCCGTTGACCTGCACGACCGCCGTCAGCGTGTCCTGCACGAGCAGCGTCGGGTCGGCCTTCCGCCACCCGTACGTGGCCACCGTCGGCTCGTAGCCCAGCTTCTCCCACATCTCCTCGCCCACGTACGGAGCGAACACGGCGAGGCCGAGCGTGATGGTCTCGACGGCCTCGCGCACGGCGGGGTCGCCCGCGCCGGGGCCGCTGTCGATCGCCTTGCGCGTCACGTTCACGAGGTCCATGAGCCGCGCGATCACGACGTTGAACTTGAAGGACTCCATGAGGCCCGGTGCGTCGGCGAGGAACCGGTGCGTGACCTGGCGGAGTGCCCGGTCGCCGTCGGCCCAGACGACGTCCTTCGGGGACGTGACGTCGAGCGCGAGCCGGTAGGCGCGGGCCAGGAAGCGCGCGGACGCCGACGGGGAGACGTCCTCCCAGTTGATGTCGTCCTCGGGCGGGCCGGCGAAGCCCATCACCAGGCGGATCGCGTCGACCCCGTTGGCGTCGAGCTCGTCGCCGAGGGACACGCCGCCCTTCGACTTCGACATCTTCGAGCCACCCGACAGCACCATGCCCTGGTTGAGCAGCGCCGTGAACGGCTCGGTGAAGTCGAGGTAGCCGAGGTCGAACAGGACCTTCGTCACGAAGCGTGCGTACAGCAGGTGCAGGATCGCGTGCTCGATGCCGCCGATGTACTGGTCGACCGGCGCCCACTTGCGCGCGATCGCGGGGTCGAACGCCTGCGTGTCGTCGTTCGCGGCCAGGAAGCGCAGGAAGTACCACGACGAGTCGACGAACGTGTCCATCGTGTCGGTGTCACGCGTCGCCGGGGTCCCGTCGACGGGGTTCGGGACGTTCACCCAGTCGGTCGCGCCACCGAGCGGCGAGGTGCCCTTCGGCTTGAGGTCGAGCCCCTCGGTCGACGGCAGCCGGACGGGCAGCTGGTCCATGGGCACCGGGTGCTCGGTGCCGTCCGCGCCGTGGATGATCGGGATCGGGGTGCCCCAGAACCGCTGGCGGGAGATGAGCCAGTCGCGCAGGCGGTACGTCTTGGCCGCACGGCCGGTCCCGCGCTCCTCGAGCAGGCGGATCGCCGCGGTGATGGCGTGCTGCTTCGACATGCGTCGAGCGGCCCGGAGTTGATCATGCGACCGGTGCCGGTCAGGGCCTCGCCCGTCGACACCGGGTCGAGCGCCG
>NZ_BACW01000516.1:0-2743 GCF_000333315.1 Curtobacterium sp. B8 | reverse complement strand
AGCGAGACGCGGATCCAGCCTCGCCGGTGCGGCCGAACGCGCTGCCGGGTGCGACCGCGACGTGCTCGCGCTGCAGCAGGGCGAGCGCCCACTCCGCGACGTCGCCGCCCGACGCGTGCGAGACGTCGACCCAGAGGTAGAACGCGCCTCGCGGGTCGAGGTAGCGGAAGCCAGCGGCGTCGAGCACCGCCTTCGCGACCTCGAGGTTCGCGCGGTAGTGCTCGCGCGCGTCCCGGACGGCCGAGTGGTCCCCGACGATCGCCGCGAGGGCCGCGTACTGGTCGGGCTCGGCGACGCAGCTGATCATCGCCTCCTGCGTGGTCCGCATCGTCGGCCCGAGCCCCTTCGGTGTCACGAGGTAGCCCACCCGGACCCCGGTCATCGCGTAGGTCTTGCTGAGCGAGAAGGCCGAGAACACACGGTCGTCCTCGTCGAGGGCGGCGATGCTGATGTGCCGGGTCCCGTGGGTGAAGTACTCGTAGACCTCGTCGCTGACGACCCACAGGTCGTGCCGCTTCGCCAGTGCGAGGAGGTCGCGGAGGGTCTCCTCGCCGAACACCGAACCGAGCGGGTTCGACGGGGAGTTCACGATGATCGCCCGCGTCCGCTCGGTGATGCTCGCCTCGAGCGCGGCCAGGTCGGGCTCGAACCCGTGCTGCGGCGTCAGCTGGTACGGCACCGGTGTCGCGCCGAGGATGTGCGCGTTCATCGTGAAGGTCGTGTAGCCGGGGTCGGGCACGAGCACCTCGTCTCCCGGGCTCAGCACGAGCGTCATCGCCTGGAACAGCGCCTGTGTCGCGCCGATCGTCATCCAGACCTGCTCGAGGTCGACCTCGACCCGGTTCTCGCGCCGGAGCTTGTCGACGATCGCCTGCCGGAGCGGCGTGATCCCACCGTTCGGCGTGTAGTCCGTCCGGTCCTCCGACCATGCGCGGCGCGCGGCCTCGCCGATGTGCGGCGCCACCGGCACGTCGGGCTCGCCGATCACGAGCATCGTGACGTCCGTGCCGGTCGCTCGGAGCAGGGCGGCCTGCTCGAAGACCCTCCGGATGCCGGAAGCGGGGACGGTGTCGATGCGTGGTGCGAGGGACGGCATGACCGCCACGGTAGCGACCGTGTGTTGCCGGGCGGTTTCGGCCGGATCCGGTGCGGTGTGGCTCCGGCTGCTCCGGCGTTCTCGATGCCGTGTTGCTCCGGTCCGGGGCTCCGGTCCGCGGCCTGTCGGGCTTTGGTCGGCGGCCCTGCGCCTGGTAGTGTTGGTGGCTGGCTTCCGCGTTCCCCGCCCACGGGTGGAACGCGATGCGACCAAGGGCCCCTCTACCCAGCGGTCGCGACCACCCGTAGAGACGAACAGGAGCAACACGCATGGCGAACATCAAGTCGCAGATCAAGCGCATCAAGACCAACCTCAAGGCCACCGAGCGGAACAAGGCGTACCGCTCGGAGCTCAAGACGCACATCCGCCACACGAACGAGGCGATCGCTTCGGGCGACAAGGACAAGGCCGTGGCGGCCCTGGCCCTCGCGTCGAAGAAGCTCGACAAGGCCGTGAGCAAGGGTGTCATCCACAAGAACCAGGCCGCGAACCGCAAGTCGGCGATCGCGAAGAAGGTCTCGGCTCTCTGAGTCCGGCTCCTCGAAGGCCCCGTACCGTTCCGGTGCGGGGCCTTCGTCGTGTGCGGGGTGGTGCGGGCGGGGTGCGGTCGTGGGGCGAGTGCGGTCGTCGTCGTCGAACGACCCGGCCGCTGTCGTACGACATCGGCCACGTCGCCGCTTGTGCACGCGCGAGTGCGGCGACCGCGGAGAACGACGTGATCGACGTCGTACGACAGCGGCACCGTCGCGCGGCAGCGGCAGCGGCAGCGGCAACCGCAACCGCAACGTCGCGCGGCAGCGGCAGCGGCAACGGCAGCGGCAACGGCAACGGCAGCGGCAGCGGCAGCGGCAGCCAGCTCCCGAAGTCAGCTCCCGACTCCGGGCTTCCGGCGAACGCCTCAGCGGTCCTCGCCGCGCCGGGCGATGGTCCGCACCATCACCTCGAGCGCGTAGTGCGCGTCGCGTGACCCGCCCTTCACCGCGGTGTCCGCCGCCGCGATGCTGAGGATCGCGTTCGCCAGCCCCGCCTCGCTCCAGCCGGCGACGTCCCGCTGTGCTCGCTGCACCTGCCACGGCGCCATCCCGAGCGCCGAGGCCGCCTGCCCGCTCGATCCGCGGAAGCCGCTGACCTTCGCCATCGTGCGGATCTTGCTCGCGAACGCCGCCACGATGGGCACCGGGGCCTCCCCCGTCGCGAGCGCGTGCCGCAGCTCGACGATCGCCGGGGCAGACCGCCCGGCGAGTGCGATGTCGGCCACCTTGAAGGCGTTCGTCTCGACCCGGCCGCCGTAGTACTTGTCGACGACCTTGTCGGTGATCTCGTCGGCCGAGTCGGCGAGCAGCTGCCGACACGCAGCCGCGAGCTCGGCGAGGTCGTCCGCGAACGCCGCCACGAGCGTCCGCACCGCCGACGGCGCGATCTTCCGCCGGGCAGCCCGGAACTCCGCGTTCACGAAGTCGACGCGGTCCGTGTCGCGCTTGAGCTCGTCGCACTGCACCTCGACCCCGCCACCGACGCCGCTGCGGATCGTGTCGAGCAGCTTCTTGCCGCGCATCCCGCCCCCGTGACGCAGGACGAGGGTGACGTCGTCCGCCCGGTCCTCGAGGTAGGCGATCGTCTCCGTGATGAGGGCGTCCGTGCACTTCT
>NZ_BACW01000517.1:0-16430 GCF_000333315.1 Curtobacterium sp. B8 | reverse complement strand
GGCGCCGAGCTCCCCGGCACGAGTGTGTACGCCGTGTCCGGCAGGAACCCGGTGCCCCGGAGGACCACCACGAACACCGCACTCGCGCCCGTGCCGACCACGGCGCCGAGGAGACCGCCGACGACGCCCACGAGGAGTCCGGCGCGCGTGATCCGCGCCCGCAGCGCAGCGCCGGTCGCACCGACGAGCCGCTGCAACGCGATCACGCGGGTCTGCCCGGCGATGATGGTCGCGCACGTGTTCGCCGTGACGATCGACCCGACGTAGAGCGCGATGCCGAGGAACAGCCAGCCGACGACGGACAGGATCGCCTGCACGCTGGCGATGCCGTCGAGGCCGGTGGTGGCGAGCGCCTCGGACACGATCCCCGGTGCGATGACGAGGGCGGACCCGAAGGTGGTGCCGAGCGCCGCGACGAGGATCGTCGGCCGGAACGCACGGAGCGAGGTCAGGGTGTTCACGCGGCGGCCTCCATCCCGAGCATCGTGGCGGAGATCTCCGCCGCGTCCATCCCGGGGCGGTCCCCCACGATCCGGCCGTCCGCGAGGAACAGGATGCGGTCGGCGTTCGCCGCGGCGACGGGGTCGTGCGTGACCATGACGACGCTCTGGCCCCAGTCGTCGACGGCACCGCGGAGGATCGCGAGCACGTCACGACCCGTCCGCGAGTCGAGTGCGCCGGTGGGCTCGTCGGCGACGACCACGGCCGGCCGCGAGGCGAGCGCCCGGGCGATCGCGACGCGCTGCTGCTGACCGCCCGACAGCTGGTGCGGGCGGTGGGTCAGGCGGTCGCCGAGGCCGAGCATCGCGACGAGCCGGTCGATCCAGGCGTCCTCCTCGCGCGAGGTCCGGTGTCCGCCGAGCAGGAACGGCAGCCGGATGTTCTCGCTGACGTCGAGCGTCGGCACGAGGTTGAACGACTGGAAGACGAAGCCGAGCCGGCGGCGACGGAGCTCGGTGAGGTCGCGGTCACCGAGGCCGGTGACGTCGACCCCGTCGATCTGGATGCGTCCGGCCGAGACGGCGTCGAGGCCGGCCGCGACGTGCATGAGCGTCGACTTGCCGGATCCGGACGGTCCCATCACCGCGGTGAACTCACCCGCGCCGATGTCGACGCTGACGTCGTCGAGGGCCGTCACGCGGCGAGCGGCGTCCCCGTGGTGCTTGGACACGTGGTCGAGGCGGATGATCGGGAGGTGGCTGCTGGTCATGGCTCAACGATGACGCCCGGGAGGCACGTGGCGCGTCGGTCGGTCGGCTCCTGTGGATGGTCCGCTCGGCTGGCTTCCCTGTGCAGGGGTCATCCGCGCGGATGACGGTGCGCCGCCGGGCGTCAGTCCTTCGTGACGAGCCCGTGCTCGTGCGCGAACACCACGAGACGGACACGGTCACGGAGCTCGAGCTTCGTCAGCACCCGCGAGATGTGGGTCTTGACCGTCGCCTCGCTGACGAACTCGTGCGACGCGATCTCGCTGTTGCTCAGGCCCTTCGCCGCGAGGTCGAAGATCTCCCGCTCGCGGGGGGTGAGCTCGGCGAACGCCGACGGGACGGTCACCGAAGGCGCGGAGGTGTCCTCGTAGCGCCGGAGCAGCTCGCGGGTCGCCGACGCGGCGAACACGGCGGTCCCGGCGTGCACGGTCCGGATCGCCGCGAGCAGGAACTCGGGGTCGGCGTCCTTGAGCACGAAGCCGCTCGCGCCGGCGCGGATCGCCTTCGCGGCGGCCTCGTCGAAGTCGAAGGTGGTCAGCACGAGCACCTTCGCGCCGTCGGTGCCGGACTGCTCGACGATCGTCGCGGTCGCCGTGATGCCGTCCATCACGGGCATGCGCACGTCCATGAGCACCACGTCCGGCCGGGCACGACGGACGAGCTCGACCCCTTCGGCGCCGTCTCCGGCCTCGCCGACGAACTGCAGGTCGGACTGGGAGTCGATGAGCATCCGGATCCCGGTGCGGAACAGGGCCTGGTCGTCGACGAGCGCCACCCGGATGCGGGCCTCGGGGTTCGGGGTCGTGGTCATCGTGCGGTGTGCTCCTGGTGGGTCGAGGTGATGCGGTCACGGGGCATCTGCCCGCTCGCGGGGACGGCGGGCATGCGGACCGCGACGACGAAGGCGTCCCCGCGCGGCCCCGCGGTCATCGTCCCGCCGGTCATGGTCGCGCGCTCGCGCATGCCGACCAGGCCGTGTCCGGTGCCCGGCCCCGCACGGCCGTCGTCGGCCCGTTCGTTCACCACCTGGATCTCGACGGTGTCGGGCCGGTAGGTCAGGCGCGCGTGCACGGGGGTGCCGCGCTGGCCGTGCTTGTAGGCGTTCGTGAGGCTCTCCTGCACGATGCGGTACACGGCGAGCTGCGTCGTCGTCGGCAGGGCCGAGGGGTCGCCGTCGCGCTCGACGTCGACGTCGAGCCCGATGTCCCGCATCTCGGTGACGAGCTGCTCGATGTCGTCGATCTCCGGCGTCGGGGCCGTGCCCTGCTCGTGGCGGAGCGCGCCGAGGAGCTCGCGGACGTCCCCGAGCGCCCGGCGGGCCGTGCCCGAGATCGTCGTGAGGGCCTGGTCGGCGATGTCGGGATCGGCCTTGAGCGCGTAGCGGGCACCGTCGGCCTGCGCGATGACGACGGCGAGGGAGTGCGCCACGATGTCGTGCATGTCCCGGGCTATGCGGACGCGCTCCTGCTCGACGGCGACGGCGCGGTCGGCCCGGGCCGCGTCACGTTCGGCGAGGAGCTGCGCCTCACGGCTCATGCGTGCGGCCGACCGGACGCGGCGCACGAGTCCGGCGAGCCACGGCAGGAGCAGGATCGCGAGGACCACGACGAAGTACGCCGCCGTCTGCACGGCTTCGCGCATCAACTGCGACGGGTACGTGGCGAAGGGCCCGTCGATCGAGTACCGGCCGAAGTACTCCTGCAGCCCGAGGTACCCGGCCGCGACGACCGCGCCGAGGAACGCCGAGGCCAAGCCCCACCACCGCGTCCGGTTCGAGCCGTACGCGCTCGTCGTGTACATCACGCCGGCGATGAGGAAGTCGGCGGCCTCGAGTCCGAGGCCCATCACCATCTGCGCGATGGCGCCCACCCAGGCGATCACCAGGGCCAGCCCCGGAGCCGTCCGCCGCAACGCCAACGCGCCGCCGAGCAGCACGACCACGACGAGCGACTGCAGGGCGTCGGACCGTGGTGCCTGCGCCAGCCCGATGAGCGCGGTCAGGAGCACAGCGACGATGACGTCGAAGAGGACCTGCGAGCGCAGCACGGGACGGAACACCACCCCACGGTACGGCCCTGCGACGCGGCGCGCGTCAGCCGATGGGCTGACGCTCCCGGCGTCCACGGCGGGTCGGTTCAGAAGCCGAGGCGACCGAGCTGCTTCGGGTCCCGCTGCCACTCCTTCGCGACCTTCACGCGGAGGTTGAGGTACACGTGTCGACCGCCCAGCAGCGACTCGATCTCCGTCCGCGCGCGCGAGCCGACGTCCTTCAGCCGCTCGCCGCCGCGGCCGATGACGATCGCCTTCTGGCTGTCCCGTTCGACGAAGAGGTTCGCGAAGATCCGCAGGGGGCCGTCGGGGTCGTCCTCCTTGTCCGGCTCGACGACGTCCTCGACGACGACGGCCAGCGAGTGCGGCAGTTCGTCGCGGACGCCTTCGAGCGCGGCCTCGCGGATCAGCTCGGCGATGCGGTCCTCGTCGGTCTCCTCGGTCACGGTGGCGTCGTCGTAGAGCTGCGGCGACTCGGGCAGCAGGGCGGTGATCTCGTCGAGCAGCGGTTCGAGCTGCAGCCCCTTCGTGCCCGAGGTCGGGATGATGACGTCCCACTCGCGGAGCTTCGAGACCGCGAGCAACTGCTCGCCGACCTTGTCCTTCGAGACGCGGTCGATCTTCGTGACGATCGCGACCTTCTTCGCACGCGGGTACTGGTCGAGCGAGTCGTTGATGAAGCGGTCGCCCGGTCCGATCGGCTCGTTCGCGGGGACGCAGAAGCCGATCACGTCGACGTCGCCCAGCGTGGACTGCACGAGGTCGTTCAGGCGTTCTCCGAGCAGGGTGCGCGGCCGGTGGACCCCCGGTGTGTCGACGATGATGACCTGACCGTTCGGGCGGTGCACGACCCCGCGGATGGCGCGACGGGTCGTCTGCGGCTTCGACGAGGTGATGGCGACCTTCTCGCCGACCAGGGCGTTCGTCAGTGTCGACTTGCCGACGTTCGGTCGGCCGACGAAGGAGACGAAGCCCGCGCGGTACGGCTGACCGTCGGGCGTGGTGGTGTCGGTCATGCGGTGGGCTTCCCTGTGGTCGTGGGCGAGGAGTCGTCGAACGCGTGCTCGACGTCGTCGAGGGCTGTGGTGCGCTCGGCGAGGACCGAGACGAGGTGACGGCGCTTGCCCTCCACCCGGTCGGCGACGAGGACGATGCCGTCGACGGTGACGCGGTCGCCGCGCGTGGCGAGGTGGCCGAGCTCCTTCACGAGCAAGCCGCCGGCGGTGTCGACGTCGTCGTCCTCGAGCTCGATGCCGAACAGGTCGCCGAGTTCGTCGATCGGCATCCGGGCCGCGATGCGCCAGACGCCCGGTTCGACCTCGACCCGGTCGACCACCGCGCGGTCGTACTCGTCCGAGATGTCGCCGACGAGCTCCTCGATGAGGTCCTCCATCGTGACGAGTCCGGCCACGCCGCCGTACTCGTCGACGACGAGCAGCAGGTGGTTCTTACCCGCCTGCATCGCGCGGAGCGTGTCGTCGGCAGCCTTCGACTCCGGCACGAACCCGGCAGGCCGCAGCAGGCCGCTGACCGGTTCGGCGCCGGCGCCCGGGCGTTCGTAGAGGGCACGGGACACGTCGCGGAGGTACAGCACGCCGAGGACGTCGTCGCTGTCCTTGCCCGTGACCGGCATGCGGGACACCCCGGACGCGAGGAACTGCTCCATCGCGGCGCCGAGCGTGTCCGAGCCGTCGACGGTCGTCATGTCGGTGCGCGGCACCATGACCTCGCGCACCAGGGTGTCGCTGAACTCGAACACCGAGTGGATGAGTTCACGGTCGTCGGCTTCGAGCACGTTGCTCTCGGCGGCCTCGTCGACCAGGGACAGCAGCTGCTCCTCGCTGGACACGGTGGAGGCGCTCCGGCCACGCCCCGGTGTGACGCGGTCGCCGATCGCGACGAGCAGCCCGGCGAGCGGCCCGAGGACGATGCGGACCGCGCGGACGAGTCCGCCGGTCACGGCGATGAGCCGCTCGGCGTGCGCGCGACCGACGCTGCGCGGACTCGACCCGACCAGGACGAAGGAGACCGCCGTCATCACGGCCGCGGACACGACGAGCGCGACCCACCACGTGTCGAAGACCGTCACGAGCGCGATCGTCACGAGGACCGCTGCGGCGGTCTCGGCGAGGACCCGGACGAAGTTCAGCGCGTTGACGTGGGCGCCGACGTCGTCCGCGATCGCCTCGATCGCGCGGCGACGCTTGGCGCCCCGGGCGATCTCGTCGAGGTCGGCGCGGGACAACACGGACAGGGCGGCGTCCGAGGCGGCGAGCACACCGCCGGCGACGACGAGCACCAACGCCACCGCGAGCAGGACGGCGACGAGCAGCATCAGGTCACCGCCCTCGGTGCTGCGCGGCGAACGCGGCGAGGATCTCGCCCTGGAGGCCGAACATCTCGGCCTTCTCCTCCGGCTCCGCGTGGTCGAACCCGAGGAGGTGCAGGATGCCGTGGCAGGTGAGCAGGAGCATCTCGTCGGTCGTCGAGTGCCCCGCGGTCTTCGCTTGTTCCTCGGCGACCTGCGGGCACAGCACGATGTCCCCGAGCAGCCCGGCCGGGGTCGGGTCGTCCTCCGTGCCGGGACGGAGCTCGTCCATCGGGAAGCTGAGGACGTCGGTCGGCCCCGGTTCGTCCATCCACCGGACGTGCAGCTGCTCCATCGCGCCCTCGTCGACGAGCACGATGGCGAGCTCCGCGTCGGCGTGGACGTGCAGCGCGTCGAGCGCGAAGGAGGCGAGGCGCTGGATCGCGGCCTCGTCGACCTCCACCCCGGACTCGTTGTTGAGCTCGATGCTCACCGGTTCCCTCCTCGGGGATCGTTCTGCGGGTACGGGGAACGCTGGCGGTCCTGCGGCGGCCGGCCCCGGCGCTCGGCACGGTTCACGCCGGCCGGGTTGCCCTCGGGCGCGGTGCCCCGGCCGCCGGGGCGGTGCCCGGCCTGCTCGGCCAGGCGTTCCTCGTCGTAGGCGGTGTACGCGTCGACGATGCGGCCGACGAGCGTGTGGCGGACCACGTCCTCGCTCCCGAGACGGGCGAAGTGGATGTCGTCGACGTGGTCGAGGATACGGGTCACCAGGCGCAGGCCCGACAGGTTGCCGGGCAGGTCGACCTGGGTGATGTCGCCCGTGACCACCATCTTCGACCCGAACCCGAGGCGGGTGAGGAACATCTTCATCTGCTCGGGCGTGGTGTTCTGCGCCTCGTCGAGGATGACGAACGAGTCGTTGAGCGTCCGACCGCGCATGTACGCCAGCGGAGCGACCTCGACCGTGCCGGCCGCCAACAGCTTCGGCACGAGCTCGGGGTCCATCATCTCGTTGAGGGCGTCGTACAGCGGCCGGAGGTAGGGGTCGATCTTGTCGGTCAGCGTGCCGGGGAGGAACCCGAGCCGCTCGCCGGCCTCGACCGCGGGACGCGTGAGGATGATCCGCGTGACCTCGCGCCGCTGCAGCGCCTGCACCGCCTTGGCCATCGCCAGGTAGGTCTTGCCGGTGCCGGCGGGGCCGATGCCGAACGTGATGGTGTGCTGGTCGATCGCGTCGACGTAGGCGCGCTGGCCGTCGGTCTTCGGTCGCACCGACTTGCCCCGGCTCTGCACGATGGGCGTGCCGAACGTGTCGGACGGCTTGCGGTCGTCGTCGAGGATCCGTGCGGAGGTCGGGATGTCGGCCGGGCCGATGTCCTGGCCGCGCTTGACCATGCCGACGAGTTCGTCGACGAGGGCGCGTGCCCTCGCGACGTCGCGCTCCGGCCCGCTGAGGCTGACCTCGTTGCCGCGGACGACGACGCGGACCCCGGGGTACTGGCGTTCGACGGTCTTCAGGAGTCGGTCCTGGGGGCCGAGCAGCTGCACCATGGCGATGCCGTCGACGGTGAGCTCGGACGTGGTGTCCTGCTCGAGTGGTTCGTTATCCGGCAAGGGTGCCTTCCTGCAGTTCGCCTGCGAGTACGTGCGCGTGCACGTGGAACACGGTCTGACCGGCTGCTTCGCCGGTGTTGAACACGAGACGGTACTGGCCGCCCGCACGCTCGTCGGCGATGCGCTGCGCGGTGGCGACCACGTGGGAGAGGAGGTCCGGGTCCCCGGCGGCGAGCTCGGTGACGTTCCGGTACTGCTCGGTCTTGGGGACGACGAGCACGTGGACGGGTGCCTTCGGCGCGATGTCCTCGAACGCGATGACGCGGTCGTCCTCGGCGACGACGGTCGCCGGGATCTCGCGCGCAATGATCTTCGAGAAGACGCTGGGCGTGCCGGTGCTCATGTCCCCATCGTAGAACGCGCCGCCGACGACGGGCCTACCAGCGTCCGAGCCGCGTCTGGAGGATCGCCAGCGCAGCCGGACCCGCGGTCGAGGTGCGGAGGACGGTGTCGCCGAGCCGGACGCGGACCGCTCCGGCGGCGACGAGCCGGTCGAACTCGCTGCCGTCGATGCCGCCCTCGGGTCCGACCACGAGGGTGATGTCGTCGACGTCGGCCGGGGCGTCCCAGGCGGAGAGGCGGACGTCCGCGACCGGGTCGAGCACGAGCACCACCCGCCCGGTGCCCACGGACGCCGCCAGCTGTGCCGTGGTGACCGGCTGCGCGACGACGGGGACCCGCGGGCGGACGGCCTGCTTGGAGGCCTCGTGCGCGATGGACGCCCAGCGCGCCCGGCCCTTCTCGACCTTCGCACCCTCCCACCGCGAGACACTGCGGGCAGCCGCCCACGGCACGATCCGGTCGACGCCGATCTCGGTCGACGCCTGCACGGCCATCTCGTCACGGCCGCCCTTCGCGAGCGCCTGCACGAGGGTCAGGGTCGGTGACGGCGCCGGGACCACCTCGAGCGTGGCCACCTCCAGCACGAGCGCATCCCGCTCGGTGGAGACGACGGGTCCGGACACCACGGTGCCGTCGCCGTCACCGATCCGCAGCGTCTCCCCGAGGCGCACCCGCGCGACGGACACCGCGTGCCGGCCCTCCGCACCGTCGAGGGTCACGTGCCCGCCCTCGGTGACGCCGTCGAGCGACCCGACGAGGTAGAGCGACGCCATCAGAAGTTGAAGAAGCGGTCGCGGAGCTTGCCGAACATGCCCTGCTGGAACCGGGCGAGCTGGGGCTTCGTGGCCTTGTGCGACTTCGCGAGCTGCTCGACCAGCTGGCGCTCCTTGTGCGACAGCTTCGTCGGCGTCACGACCTGCACACCGACTCGCAGGTCGCCACGTCCGCTGCCGCGCAGCTTCGTGACACCGCGGTCCTTCAGGACGAGCACGTCGGCACTCTGCACACCGGGACGGATCTCGAGCTCGACCGGACCGTCGAGGCCGTCGATCGTCGTGGTCGTGCCGAGGATCGCGTCCGTCATGCCGACCTCGAGCGTCGCGAGCAGGTCGTCGCCGTCGCGGCTGAAGACGTCGTGGTGCCGGACGCGGATCTCGAGGTAGAGGTCACCGGAGGGGCCGCCGGCCGGACCGACCTCGCCCTGGCCCGGCATCTGCAGGCGTAGGCCCGAGTCGACGCCGGCGGGGACGTCGACCGGGATCGAGCGACGGGCGCGCACGCGGCCCTGCCCCTGGCACGTCGGGCACGGGTTCGGGATGACCGTGCCGTAGCCGCGGCAGGTGCCGCACGGCGCACTCGTCACCACGTTGCCGAGGAGCGAGCGGACCTGCCGCTGGATGTGGCCGGAACCGCCGCAGATGTCGCACGTGCGCGGGCTCGTGCCCGGAGCGCAGCACGAGCCGTGGCAGGTCTCGCACAGCACGGCGGTGTCGACCTCGACCTCCTTGTGGGTGCCGAAGACGACCTCGTCGAGGTCGACGTCGATGCGCAGCAGGGCGTCCTGTCCCCGCTCGGCGCGGCTGCGGGGACCGGATCCCCGGCCGCCGCCGCCCCCGCCGAAGAACGCGTCGAAGATGTCGCTGAAGCCCGCGGCACCGCCACCGCCGAACGGGCTGTCGGCCTGCGGTCCGGCGTCGTACCGGCGGCGCTGTTCGGGGTCGCTCAGCACGTCGTACGCGTGCGTCACGTCCTTGAAGCGCTCGGCGGCGTCCGGGCTCGGGTTCACGTCCGGGTGCAGCTCGCGCGCCAAGCGCCGGTAGGCCTTCTTGATGTCGGCATCGGAGGCGTCCGGCTGGACGCCGAGGACGTCGTAGTGGTCTGCCACGTATCCCTCAGAGTGTTTCGGTTCGGTCGGTCTGGAGGCCCGGTGCGGGTCGTGCGCGAGGGTCGCGCCGATCGCGGTGCGGGCCGGTCAATGTTCGCCCAGGAGCTTGGACAGGTACCGTGCGACGGCGCGGACCGCGGCCATGTTCGTGCCGTAGTCCATCCGGGTCGGCCCGAGCACGCCGAGCCGTGCCACCTCGCCGCCGGCGAGGTAGCCACCCGCGACGATGCTCGTGGCGTCGAGCCCGTACTCGGCGTTCTCGGCGCCGATGCTCGCCGCCACCGCGATGTCGTCCACCTGCATCTCGCCGAACAACCGGAGCAGGGTGACTTGTTCCTCGATGGCTTCGAGCACGGGGAAGAGCCCGCCGGAGAAGTCCTGCTCGCTCTTCGCGAGGTTCGCCGCGCCCGCCATCAGCAGGCGGTCCTGCCGGTTCGCGGCCACCTGCTCGATGAGGGTCGCCACGACGATCCCGGCAAGGGGCTGGACGTCGGGCCGGAGCTGCTGCGGGACCGCGCGGAGCGCACCGGGGACGTCCTGCAGGAGGAGTCCGACGGTCGCGCCGTTGACGACACTGCGGAGCTCGGTCAGGGCGGACTCGTCGAGGGCGACGTCGCTCTCGACCACCCGCTGCTCGACCCGGGCGGTGTCAGTGATGAGCACGACCATCAACCGCGTGTCGCCGAGCCGGACGAGTTCGACGTGCTGGACGCGGGCGCGCACCAGCGAGGGGTACTGCACGAGCGCCACCTGGTTCGTGAGCTGGCTGAGCAGCCGCACGGTGCGTCCGAGGACGTCGTCGAGGTCACCCGAGGCGCCCAGGAAGGTCTCGATCGCGTGCCGCTGCGCGCTCGACAGCGGGCGGGCCGCGGCCAGGTGGTCGACGAAGACGCGGTAGCCCTTGTCGGTCGGGACGCGACCCGAGGACGTGTGCGGCGCGACGATGAGCTGCTCGTCCTCGAGCTGGGCCATGTCGTTGCGGATCGTGGCGGCGCTGACCCCGAACGCGTGGCGGTCGACGATCGACTTCGACCCGACCGGCTCCCGCGAGGCGACGTAGTCCCGCACGATGGCCTTGAGGACTTCGAGGCTGCGTTCGCTGACCACTCGATCCCCTTCCGTTCGCGTTGGCACTCTCGTGTGTCGACTGCTGATCCTACGCCCGACGGCCGACAGGGCGGGACGGGCGTCCGGCTGGTCGGTACGCTTCCCGCATGAGCTACGGACAGCAGCCCGGGGGCCCTGACGGCCAGCAGCCCGGGAACCCCTACGGACAGCAGCCCGGCGGGCCGGACGGCCCCCAGTACCCGCCGAACTACCAGGTCCCCCAGCCGATGAGCCCCGAGGACCAGCGGCTCTGGGCGACCCTGACGCACGTCGGCGCCATCTTCTTCAGCCTGCTCGTGCCGATCATCGCGTACCTCGTGCTGCGTGACCGCGGGCAGTTCGTGCGCGAGCACACGCGCCAGGCGCTCAATTTCCACATCACCGCGGCGATCGCGGGGTTCGTCGCGGGGCTGCTCACGGTCATCCTGATCGGGCTCGTCCTGCTCCCGATCATCTACGTGCTCGTGGTCGTCTTCTCGGTCATGGCCGCCGTCGCCGCGAACCAGGGACGCTTCTACAAGTACCCGCTCACGATCGAGTTCGTGAAGCAGTAGCCGCGTCCGTGGAGCAGTAGGTCAGTCGAGCAGCTCGCGGACCACCGCGTCCGCGAGCAGCCGACCCTGCCTCGTCAACTCGACCCGACCCCGCACCGCGGCCGAGCCGTCCACGAGACCGCGTGCGATGAGCCCCGCGACCCGGCCACGGGCCTCCCGGCGGAGTTCCGACGTGGCGAGCTCGCCGCGGACCCGCGCGGCGAGGAGCACGCGCTCGACGTAGCGCGTCTCCTCGTCGAGGGTCTCCCGGCCGGCCGCGGGCGACGCTCCCGACAGCACCCGGTTCGCGTACGCGGCCGGGTGCTTCACGTTCCACCAGCGGGTCCCGGCGACGGCGGAGTGCGCGCCCGGGCCGACGCCCCACCAGTCGTGACCCTTCCAGTAGGACAGGTTGTGCCGGCTCGCGTGCGCCTCCCCGCGCGCCCAGTTCGACACCTCGTACCAGGAGTACCCGGCCGCACCGAGGACGTCGTCGGCCAGCTCGTACATGTCCGCCGCGAGGTCGTCGTCGGGTGCCGGCAGCTCCCCGCGCGCCACCATGCGACCCATCGCCGTGCCCTCCTCGACGATGAGCGAGTACGCCGAGACGTGGTCGGGCGCACAGGCGATCGCCTGGTCGAGCGAGGTGCGCCAGTCCGCGAGTGACTCCCCCGGGGTCGAGTAGATGAGGTCGAGCGAGACGTCGAGGCCCTGCTGCTTCGCGAGGTCCACGACCAGCGGCACCCGCTCGGGGTCGTGCGTCCGGTCGAGGGTCGCGAGCACGTGCGGGACCGCGGACTGCATGCCGTAGCTGACCCGGGTGAAGCCGCCGGCGCGGAGCGTCTCGAGCGAGTCGGCGTCGACGGAGTCCGGGTTGGCCTCGGTCGTGACCTCGGCGCCGGGCACGATCCCCCACGTCTCGTCGATCGCCCGGAGGATCATCACGAGGTCCTCGGCCGGGAGCATCGTCGGGGTCCCGCCGCCGAAGAACACCGTCGACACCGGGCGCCGCGGCACGCCCGAGCGCTCGAGGACCTCCTCGGCGAACCGGATCTCCTGCACGGCGTGGCCGGCGTAGTCGTCACGCCGGACCCCGCGCAGCTCCGACGCCGTGTACGTGTTGAAGTCGCAGTAGCCGCAGCGGACGCGGCAGAAGGGCACGTGCACGTAGACGCCGAACGGGACCTCGCCCGCGTCCGGACCGGGGATGAGCAGCCCGTCCGACGGTGCGGGGTCGGCGATCGGCAGGGCACTCGGCATGGACTCCATTCTCGGTCATGATGGAGGCATGGAGCACCACACCGTCCCCACCACGGTGCTGTGGGACATCGACGGCACCCTCGTGCTGAACGCCGTGTCGCCGGGCAACCTGTACCACCTGGCACTCGAACGGGCGGTCGGCCGTGACCTCGCGCTGCGCGTCGGCCACCAGCACGGCCGGACCGATGCCGGCCTCATCGCCGAGCACGTCCGCGCGCACGACTTCGACGACGCGCTCATCCCCACCGTCTCCGGGCACCTGCGCGACCTCACCGACGAGCGGTTCCGCGCCGGCGACCACCGGAAGCCGGCCCCTGGCGCCCGGGACCTCGTCCGGCGCTTCGCGGTCCTCGGCTGGCGCAACGGCCTGCTCACCGGCAACTCCGAGCACCGTGCGCGGGTGAAGCTCCGTGGTGCCGGGTTCGACCTCGATGCGTTCGACTGGGCGCACTCGTTCTTCGGCGACGAGGAGGTCGACCGTGCCGGGGTCACCGATCGTGCGGCGGCGGCGCTGCGGGGCGAGCGGGCCGTCATCGTCGGCGACACCCCGCGGGACGGCGAGGCTGCGGACGCCGCGGGGATCCCGTTCCTCGCGGTCGCGACCGGGGTCTACGACGTGGAGGCGCTCCGGGCGACGAGCGCGGTCGTCGTGGCTCGGGACTGCGTGGAGGACGTGCGGGTCATCGAGGACGCGATCGCGGGTCTCGCGCCCCTGGGCTGAGCCGGGTCGGACCCGTCGGTCGCCGCGAGCGCCGCCGCTCGGCGCGCTCCACGCGTCAGTCGCCGCGGAGCGCCGCCAGGTACTTCTCCGCCATCACGCGCTGCTGCCGCCGCAGCAACGGCGCCACGAGGCGCCACTTCCGGCTCGCCGGCTGCGAGAACTGCCGCAGCTGGAGCCACACCGACCCGTCCGACGTGCGCTCGACGACGAACGACTCCTCGCCCGAGAGCGGGTGCCCCTCGAGCGTGCCGTACGCGAAGCCCTTGCGGTCCGGCTCGTCGATGATCGACACGACCCTGACCGGCGCGTGCACGGTCTGCCCGAACGCGTGCATCGTCAGCGTCGCGGTCGTCCCCGCCGTGAGGAGCGGCGTGCCGTCCGGCGCGAACCGCTCCACCTTCGGGGTCCCGATGGACGCGGGCGCGACCGGCACACCGTGCTCGTCGAACGTCACCGGGTTGTAGCGGACCTCGTCGTCGTCCGGCTGGTCGTCGACGTGCACGCGGATCCCGCTGCGCTCCTGGATCTGCCAGGACAGCGCCTGGGTCACCGCCGTCTCGAAGCGTACGTCGCCGTGCCCGATCCGGGCGCGGGACTCGGTGGGCGCGAAGCCCTCAGGCGGGTAGGTCATGAGGTCCGACGCCTGGGTCGCGCCGACCGCGCCGTACGTCAGAGCGGTCCGGTAGCTGCCGCGGGAACTCATGCCGACCAGCCTACTTGGCGGTGCGCACCGTCACGACCCAGCTGCCACCGGAACGCATGCCGACGAGCCTCCTTGGCGGTGCGCACCGTCACGACCCAGCTGCCACCGGAACGCATGCCGACGAGCCCCCTTGCGCGAGCGCAGACCGGCTGCACGCGCGCAGAGCGGCTGGGCTGGTGCGCCGCGTCGCCCAGCCCCGGACTGGAGGCTCGGATCGCCTCCGCCACGCCGCTGTCGTCGGTCCGTGCCCGCCTCGACGATCGTCCCTCGCCCACTGACGGGACGTACCCCTCGGGTGCTCGCCGCACTCACGGCGACCGCCTTCGCACTCGCCGTGGGCGCACGCATCGCCGTCGACCTGGTCGAAGCCCGCGCGTCACGACCCGTGCAGTACACCAGCGTGCCGCCGGTCGACTGGTACCCCGTCGTCAGCACCACGCTCGCGCAGGTCGCCGTCGCGAGCATCGGTGCCGGTGTCCTGCTCTTCGGGGCGCTCCTCGTCGCTCTCGTTCGGCGGTCCCGGCGTCCCCGGCTCCCCTGGGTCATCGGCGCCTCGGCGCTCACCCTCGCGATCACCGCCACGGCCTGCTCGATCGAGGCGAGCACGCAGACGTCCTTCATCGGGATGACGGAGTGGACCACCTGGCGGACGGCGCTGGCGGGACTGGCTGCAGCGTGCCTCCCGGCCCTGTGCCTGGCGGCGGTGCGGACGCGCGGCACGCGCGCCCGCTGAACCGCTACTTCTTCTTCTCTTCCACGTCGCCCGAGAGCGCGGCGATGAAGGCTTCCTGCGGGGACTCGACCCGGCCGAACATCTTCATGCGCTTCTTGCCCTCTTTCTGCTTCTCGAGGAGCTTGCGCTGCGGGTGATGTCACCGCCGTAGCACTTCGCGAGGACGTCCTTGCGCATGGCACGGATGCTCTCGCGGGCGATGATGCGAGCACCGATGGCGGCCTGGATCGGGACCTCGAACTGCTGGCGCGGGATGAGCTTCCGGAGCCGTTCGGTCATGAGGGTGCCGTACGCGTACGCCTTGTCGCGGTGCACGATCGCGCTGAACGCGTCGACCTGCTCGCCCTGGAGGAGGATGTCGACCTTGACGAGGTCGGCCGCCTGGTCGCCCGTCGGCTCGTAGTCGAGGGACGCGTAGCCCTGCGTCTTGCTCTTCAGCTGGTCGAAGAAGTCGAAGACGATCTCGCCGAGGGGCATCTCGTACCGGATCTCGACGCGGTCCTCACCGAGGTACTCCATACCGAGCAGCGAGCCTCGGCGCGACTGGCAGAGCTCCATGATCGCGCCGACGTAGTCCTTCGGCGCGAGGATGGCTGCGCGGACCATCGGCTCGCGGACCTCGACGATGCGGCCGCCGGGGAACTCGGACGGGTTCGTGACTTCGGTCACCGAGTTGTCCTCGTTCGTGACCTCGTAGATCACGCTCGGGGCGGTGGTGATGAGGTCGAGCCCGAACTCGCGGCTCAGACGCTCGGTGATGATCTCGAGGTGGAGCAGCCCGAGGAACCCGCAGCGGAAGCCGAACCCGAGCGCCACGGAGGTCTCGGGCTCGTACACGAGCGCGGCGTCGGACAGCTTGAGCTTGTCGAGCGCTTCGCGGAGGTCCGGGTAGTCGGAACCGTCGATCGGGTACAGACCCGAGAAGACCATCGGCTTCGGGTCGGTGTAGCCGGCCAGCGGGTCGGTCGCGGGCTTCTGCGCGCTCGTGACCGTGTCGCCGACCTTGGACTGGCGGACGTCCTTCACGCCGGTGATGAGGTAGCCGACCTCGCCGACGCTCAGGCCCTTCGTCGGCTTCGGCTCCGGCGACGACACCCCGATCTCGAGGATCTCGTGCGTCGTCTTCGTCGACATCATCTGGACCTTCTCGCGTGGCGAGATGGTGCCGTCCACCATGCGGACGTAGGTGACGACCCCGCGGTAGCTGTCGTAGACCGAGTCGAAGATCATCGCGCGGGGCGGGGCGTCCACCGTGCCGACGGGCGGCGGCACGGTGCCGACGACGCGGTCGAGGAGCTCCGGCACGCCCACGCCGGTCTTGCCGGAGACGCGGAGGACGTCGTCCGGCGACCCGCCGATGAGCTGCGCGAGCTCGGCTGCGTACTTGTCCGGCTCGGCCGCGGGCAGGTCGATCTTGTTGAGGACCGGGATGATCTCGAGGTCGTTCTCGAGCGCGAGGTAGAGGTTCGCGAGGGTCTGCGCCTCGATGCCCTGGGCGGCGTCGACCAGGAGGATCGCGCCCTCGCACGCGGCGAGCGAACGGGAGACCTCGTACGAGAAGTCGACGTGTCCCGGCGTGTCGATCATGTTCAGGGCGAAGGTCTTGCCGTCGAGCTCCCACGGCATGCGGACGGCCTGCGACTTGATCGTGATGCCGCGCTCGCGCTCGATGTCCATGCGGTCGAGGTACTGCGCGCGCATCGCCCGCTCCTCGACGATGCCGGTGATCTGCAGCATGCGGTCGGCCAGGGTCGACTTGCCGTGGTCGATGTGCGCGATGATGCAGAAGTTGCGGATCGCCTCGGCCGGGGTCGCGGCGGGCTCGAGCGGCGCGGATGCTTGTGGGCTCACGGTTCCTCAGGGGTCGGGACGGTCGAACGATTGTCCCACGTCGCGCGCCGACNGCGCGCAGCCGCGGGCCGTCCTGTGGAGGCCGGTCCCGCCCTGGACGCTGTGCAGGACTGACT
>NZ_BACW01000518.1:0-5806 GCF_000333315.1 Curtobacterium sp. B8 | reverse complement strand
GTGTGAGTGAGTTCTGGCGAGCGGTCGACCAGGTGTTCGGCGAGGCCTACGGCGCGGTCGTCACCCAGGACGTCGTCCTCGAGGCGATCGGTGGCCGCTCCGCTGCCGACGCACTCCGCGCCGGCGTCGACGCGCGGACGGTCTGGGAGGCCCTGTGCGACTCGCAGGACGTCCCGCTGGAGCGCCGCCACGGCAAGGGCCTCGCCGAACCGAAAGACTGATCCGCGCGTCCGAAACTCTGTTCGGCGTGTCGCTCGAACACGTGTTCTACCGGTGGTAGCTTCCTGCACAACGGACTCGTCCGGGTGTTCCTTCCACAGGCGGTGTGGACGTCGGCAGTGATGTCGGTGGCCAGCCGTAGGTTGAACGACATCGGGACAGGCCCGACGCCTTGTCGCAGAAGCACCGGCCTTGCAGCACCGGCCGGGGTGGCGCGACAGCCTACAGGCAGCCGACATCCAGCACGAAGGAAGCGCACCATGCCCTCACCCCAGGACCGCGAGAAGGCCCTCGAGACCGCTCTCGCCCAGATCGATCGTCAGTTCGGCAAGGGCACGGTCATGCGCCTCGGCTCGGACGAGCGTGCACCCGTCTCCATCATCCCCACCGGCTCGGTCGCGCTCGACGTCGCGCTCGGCATCGGCGGGCTCCCGCGCGGTCGCATCATCGAGATCTACGGGCCGGAGTCCTCCGGTAAGACGACCCTGACGCTCCACGCGATCGCCAACGCCCAGCGCAACGGCGGCATCGCCGCGTTCATCGATGCCGAGCACGCCCTCGACCCCGAGTACGCGAAGAAGCTCGGCGTGGACATCGACGCCCTCCTCGTCTCGCAGCCCGACACCGGTGAGCAGGCGCTCGAGATCGCCGACATGCTCGTCCGCTCCGGGTCCATCGACCTCATCGTCGTCGACTCGGTCGCCGCGCTCGTGCCCCGTGCCGAGATCGAGGGCGAGATGGGCGACTCCCACGTCGGTCTGCAGGCGCGCCTCATGTCGCAGGCGCTCCGCAAGCTCGCCGGTGGGCTCAACCAGACGCAGACGACGATGATCTTCATCAACCAGCTGCGCGAGAAGATCGGTGTGTTCTTCGGCAGCCCGGAGACCACCGCGGGCGGCAAGGCGCTCAAGTTCTACGCGTCGGTCCGCCTCGACATCCGCCGCATCGAGACGCTCAAGAGCGGTACGGACGCGGTGGGCAACCGCACTCGTGTGAAGGTCGTCAAGAACAAGATGGCCCCGCCCTTCAAGCAGGCCGAGTTCGACATCCTGTACGGCGTGGGCATCTCGCGCGAGGGCTCGCTGCTCGACTTCGGTGTCGATCACGGCATCGTCAAGAAGTCCGGCGCCTGGTACACGTACGACGGCGACCAGCTGGGGCAGGGCAAGGAGAACTCGCGGTCGTTCCTCATCCAGAACCCGGAGATCGCAGCCGAGATCGAAGGCAAGATCCTGACGAAGCTGGGCGTCGGCGCCGCGAAGGACGCCGCGGCCGAGGCCCCGGTCGACTCGATCGCGCCGAAGCTCGCCGAGCGCAAGGGCGCGTGACCTCCTCCGACAGGGGCACGTCCCGCGGTGACGACGACCTCGCACCGGTCACCGACCTGTTCGGTGCGAGGTCGCGTCGCGGATCGAGCGGGCCCGGTCGTTCGGCCGGTCGCTCGGTCCCGCCCGTGACGAACTCCGATGGCACGCCCGAGCCCGACACGGACGCTGTGACCGCCGACGCTGTGACCGCCGAGGCTGCGACCGCCGAGGCTGTCGCAGCCGAGGCTGCTGCTGCCGAAGCCCGGTTCGCGCCCACGACCGAGACGTCGAACGGTCTGGACGCCGACGCGCCGGTACCCCTCCGGGGTGCGCGCGCCCAGGCTGAGTGGCTGTCGCCGGTGGTCGGTGACGCCTCCGGTCGGAGCGTCCGCGCGGAACGGGCCGGTTACGACCACGGCGCCGAGGCCGACGCCCCGAGCGCGTCGGTGTTCTCGATCCTCGGCGGCGAGGAGCTCGACCCCGAGGACGCACCTCGACCCCTGGACGAGCAACGCGCGGACGCCGAGCGATTCAGCATGCGGGCGCTCGGCCGACGTGGGGTCAGCACATCCGAGATGCGGCAGACACTCGCGAAGCACGACCTCGACGCGGACGTGGTCGAGGGGGAGATCGAACGACTGACCCGGGCGGGGCTCCTCGACGACGTGGCACTCGCGACGGACCTCGTCGACCGCCTCCACGAACGCAAGGGTCTCGGCCGGCAGGGTGTCGTCGCGGAACTCCGTCGCCGGGGCATCGACCACGTCGCGATCGACGCGGCACTCGAGGCAGCGGCGGACGACTCCGACGACGAGTTCGTGCGGGCCCTCGAGCTCGCGGCCAAGCGTGCGGGACAGCTGCGTGGCCTTGATCGGGCGACTGCGGAGCGCCGGCTCTCCGGGTTCCTGATGCGCAAGGGTTACGGTTCAGGCGTGGTGCGCATCGCGGTCGAGCGCGCGCTCGACGGCACGGCACGCCGGCCTGGTCCGGGCGGCGGCAGCGTCCGGTTCGAGTAGCGCCGAGGGTCGGCACGGCGAGCGTCGGGGCGACCTCGTGGACGCCGTGCGGCGACCTACACTGGAGGGATCATGGCCACCGTCGAAGCGCGCCCCCGCACCTACGAAGTCCGCACCTACGGGTGCCAGATGAACGTGCACGATTCGGAGCGGCTCAGCGGGTCGTTGCGCGCCGCGGGGTACGTCGCGGCCGACGGCGAGCAGGCGGACGTGGTCGTCATCAACACCTGCGCCGTGCGCGAGAACGCGGACAACCGGCTGTACGGCAACCTCGGACACCTCGCAGGCATCAAGCGTGAGCACCCGGGGATGCAGATCGCGGTCGGCGGCTGCCTGGCGCAGAAGGACAAGAACGTCATCCTCGAGAAGGCGCCGTGGGTCGACGTCGTCTTCGGCACGCACAACATGGGTTCCCTCCCGACCCTGCTCGAGCGTGCGCGCCACAACGACGAGGCACAGATCGAGATCCTCGAGTCACTCGACGTCTTCCCGTCGACGCTGCCGACCAAACGCGACTCCACCTACAGCGGATGGGTCTCGATCTCCGTCGGCTGCAACAACACCTGCACCTTCTGCATCGTGCCGTCCCTCCGCGGCAAGGAGAAGGACCGTCGCCCCGGCGACGTCCTGGCGGAGATCCAGGCACTCGTCGACGACGGAGCGATCGAGGTCACGCTCCTCGGGCAGAACGTCAACTCCTACGGCGTGGAGTTCGGCGACCGGCAGGCGTTCGGCAAGCTCCTGCGAGCGGCCGGGGCGATCGAGGGCCTGGAGCGCATCCGCTTCACCAGCCCGCACCCGGCGGCGTTCACCGACGACGTGATCGACGCGATGGCGGAGACGCCGAACGTCATGCCGCAGCTCCACATGCCGCTGCAGTCCGGTTCGGACCGCATCCTCAAGGCCATGCGCCGGAGCTACCGGAGCGAGCGGTTCCTCGGCATCCTCGACCGCGTGCGCGCGAAGATCCCGCACGCGGCGATCTCCACCGACATCATCGTCGGGTTCCCGGGGGAGACCGACGCCGACTTCGAGGACACGCTGCGCGTCGTCGAGGCCTCGCGGTTCGCCTCGGCGTTCACGTTCCAGTACTCGATCCGTCCGGGTACGCCGGCGGCAACCATGCCGGACCAGCTCCCCAAGGCGGTCGTGCAGGAGCGGTACGAGCGGCTCACCGCCCTCCAGGAGCGCATCACGGCTGAGGAGAACGCCGCGCAGGTCGGTCGGAGCGTCGAGGTCCTCGTCGCGACCGGTGAGGGCAAGAAGGACGACGAGACGCACCGCCTGTCCGGCCGCGCCGAGGACTCCCGGCTCGTGCACTTCTCCGTCCCCGCGGGCTCCGACGTGCCACGGCCAGGTGACGTCGTCACGGTCGAGGTCACCCGCGCGGCGCCGCACTTCCTCATCGCGGACAACGACGGCCCGCTCCGCATCCGCCGGACCCGCGCGGGCGACGCGTGGGACCGGGCGCAGGCGGAGAGCTGCGGCGTCCCGGCGCCGACGGCCGCGGGCACGGACGGGCCGCGACCGGTGTCGCTCGGTCTCCCGACCCTCCGTGTCGACCGCTGACCGCGACGCGCCCGCTGCCCCGACGGCGGGTGCAGCCCCGACGGCGGCCGCTGACCCGACGGCGGGTGCTGCCCCGACGGCGGCCGCTGACCCGACGGCGGGTGCAGCCCCGTCGGCGGGCGCTGCCCCGACGGCGGCCGCTGACCTTGACGCGGTCTCTGCCCCCACCGTGGGCACCGGGCCGACCGGACCCGCCGACCTGGTCGCCGTGGTCGGCGCCACCGGCACGGGCAAGTCCGACCTCGCCGTCGCGATCGCCGACCGCGTCCGCGCCGCCGGCCGGCCGGCGGAGGTCGTCAACGCCGACGCCATGCAGCTCTACCGAGGCATGGACATCGGAACCGCCAAACTGTCGCTGGCCGAGCGCCACGGCGTGCCGCACCGGCTGCTGGACGTGCTCGACGTGACGGACGAGGCCAGCGTCGCCGCGTACCAGCGTGATGCCCGGCGCGCGATCGAGCGCATCCACGCCGAGGGCGGCGTCGCGGTCCTGGCCGGCGGGAGCGGTCTGTACGTGTCGGCCGTCCTCTTCGACCTCGAGTTCCCGGGGACCGATCCCGAGCTGCGTGCCCGGCTGGAGCGCGAGCACGACGAGCTCGGTCCGGGGACCCTCCTCGAGCGGCTCCGGGGGCTGGACCCGCACGCGGCGGCGACCATCGACGCCCGGAACCCGCGCCGACTGATCCGGGCACTCGAGATCGCGAGCCGGTCCGAGGTGGTGACCCCGAGCCTCCCGTCCGCGCCCCGCGCCTGGCGGCCCGCGCGCATCCTGCACCTGCGTCGCGAACGGCCACGCCTGGTCGACGCGCTGCAGGCGCGAGCGCAGCGCATGTTCGACGGCGGGCTGGTCGACGAGGTGGAGCACCTCCGGGCCCTCGGGCTCGAACAGGGCAAGACCGCGTCGCGGGCGATCGGCTACTCGCAGGCGCTCGAGGTGCTGCGGGGAGCCGCGACCGTCGCGGAGGCGGTCGACGCGACGAGCCTCGCGACCCGGAAGTACGCACGGCGCCAGGTCGCGTGGTTCAAGCGGTACGCGACCGCGGAGGACCTCGACGTCACTGGGGCCGACCACACAGCCCTGTCGGCGCTGGCCCGTAGGATCGTCGCGTGACCGAGCTGCACTTCACGAAGGGCCAGGGGACCGGCAACGACTTCGTCCTGTTCGCCGACCCCGACGCCACCGTCGACCTCACCCCCGAGCGCATCCGCGCCATCGCGGACCGCCGGTTCGGTGTGGGCGGGGACGGCGTCATCCGCGCGGTGCGCTCCGAGTCCCTGGCAGAGGGTCGTGCGCTCGTCGCGGAGGACCCCGCAGCGGTGTGGTTCATGGACTACCACAACGCCGACGGCTCGGTCGCCGAGATGTGCGGCAACGGTGTCCGGGTGTTCGCGCGCTACCTCACGGAGTCCGGCCTGGTCGACCTCGCACCGGGGGAGACGCTGACGGTCGGCAGTCGCAAGGGCCTCGTGGACATCCAGCGGACGACGAACGGCTTCCAGGCCGACCTGGGGCGGTGGCGCCTCGGGATCGAAGGCAGCGGGGCTGACGACGTGCTCGTCCGCGCGAAGAACCTCGACGGCGCGCGGCCCGGTGTCGGGATCGACGTCGGCAACCCGCACGTCGTGGTCGCCGTCGCGACGGAGGACGAGCTCGCCGACCTCGAACTCACTACGTGGCGGTGCTCGACCCGCCCC
>NZ_BACW01000519.1:0-11211 GCF_000333315.1 Curtobacterium sp. B8 | reverse complement strand
CGGAGCATGCGCGCGGTGCGCTGACGGCGCGGGCGGCGGCCCGCGTGCTGCGGGCTGGTTGGGCGCGTGGCGCGAGTCTCGTCGTGAGCGACATGGCTCGTGGCGACCGTCACGAGAGATGTCGCTGACGGCGAGTCTCGGCGGCACGGGGGCGAGTCTCGGCGGCACGACGGCGAGTCTCGGCGGCACGGGGGCGAGTCTCGCGCGTACCCCGAAAGCAGTTCATCCGCGGAACGAGTACCCCATCGGGGGACGTGTACCCCGAAGTGCCGTCGTCGCCCCCCGGAAATCCGGGCTTCGGCGATGGACCGCATTGACGGAACCCGTGAATCGACGGGGCTGGCTGGCGAGTGGCCCCTCGCTCCCCGTAGCGTTCTGGTGTCAGCACATGTACCCCGGAACGCGAAGGAGCACGACATGAGCACCACTGTCCAGACCGACTCTCGGGCCGAGGTCACGCTCGACACGGACACCGTGGACACGATCGCCATCCTCGAGGCGGACGCCGCCGTGCACGGTCGCCCGGCGCGCGCCAAACTCACCTGGTCGCAGGAGGACGACGGCGAGTGGGTGGCGACCTACGGCGGCTACTTCGGCGGCTCGGTCGACAAGCGCGACGGCCGGTACGTCGCCTCGGACACGTTCGGCCTCGTCGTGGGCGACTTCGCCTCGCTCGAGGAGGCGCAGGGCCGCCTCGCCGACCAGCTCCACGTCATGCTCCCCCCGGTGATCCGTCCCGTGGAGTGACGCGACCCGTCACGAGCACCGCTGCGGCCGGCAGCACCCGTACCACCAGCACGCCCCGCACCGCCAGCAGCACCCGTACCGCCAGCAGCACCCGTACCGCCAGCACGTCCCGTACCGCCAGCAGCACCTGCATCGCAGCACCACCCGAAGGAGCACCATGAGCACCACCGTCACCCACCGCCCGCAGGCCGAGGTGACCCTGGACACCGAGACGATCGAGGTCATCGCCGAGATCGAGGCGCAGGTCATCGCGACCGAGCCGGTCCGGGCAACGGTGTCCTGGAACGTCGCCGACGAGGGCCTGTGGGTCGCTGACTACGCCGGCTACTACGGCGGCACGGTCGACCGGCAGGGTGCGCACTACTTCGTCGCGGACACCTTCGGCGCGTACGTCGGTGACTTCCGGTCGCTCGAGGTCGCGCAGGCCAAGCTGGCCGAGCGCCTGCACGTCGTGCTGCCGTCGGTGCTCCGCCCGGTCGTCCAGGGCTGACGACCGACCGCAGCGCAGCGCGCCTCGACCACACCGCGCCCCGTCCGGACCTCGTCCGTTCGGGGCGTTCGTGCGTCCGGCAGCTCCGACGACGGGCGTGCAGCGTGGCTGGCGTCAGCGCCCCCGCGTCCGGGATCACACGGGCTCGATGAGCTGCGGCCCCTGGTTCCGCACGCTGTTCACGGCACGCGAGACCTCGTACTGCTCCAACCCCGCAGCGACCGCCAACGACTCGTGGTCGAGCAGGGCGAGCAGGTCGTCCGTGCCGAGGCTCCCGTCGAGCCAGTCGTCGTAGCCGCCGGGCGTGAGGAACGCCGGCATGCGGTCGTGCACCTCGCCCGGGGCGACGTGGGCGTCGCGCGTGATGATCGCGAGGGACAGCCGCCACTTGTCCGGGTCGTCCTCGGGCTTCGTCGGGTCGGGCCAGGCGCTCACCACACCGGCCATCGCGAGGGCACCGCCGGGCTCGTGGACGAAGTGCGGCTCCTTGCCGTCCTCACGCACGACCCACTCGTAGTAGCCCTGCGCGGGGACGATGCACCGGTTCGCGGCGAACGCCCGCTTGAACATGCCAATCGTCGCGACGGTCTCGATGCGGGCGTTGATCGGCTTCGGCCGCTGCTTCTGGAAGTCCTTCGCCCAGCTCGGCACGAACCCCCAGCTGATCTGCGGGAGCTCGCGCTGCCCGTGACGCTGGCGCACCGCGTACACGGGGTCGGTCGGTGCGACGTTCCAGCTCGGGGCGAGGCCGGGGCGGACCTCGCCGGTGTCTTCGTCGACGTGCTCGGTCCGCGCGGCGAGATCACCGACGAGCTCGGGGAGCAGGTCGGCGGTGGTGTCGGAGACGACGAACCTTCCACACATGCCGCCAGTCTGCCCGCCACCGCCGACAGGCGCGCACGGCGCACGGCGCACGCGCACGCACCGCGCACGCGCAAACGCGCGCGCACGCACGCGCACTCGCACGCGCAAACGCGCGCGCACACGCACTCGCTCGCGCGCACGAACGCACACGCCTCCGCATGCGCGCCCGCGCCGCGCCTCAGGCCTGCGCGCCCGCCATCCCGCGCGCGCCGCTGCCGTCCGGCGCCTCGGCGAGCATCCGGTCCGCCGTCCGCAGCGACAGCGCCATGATGGTCAGCGCCGGGTTCGCGATGACCGAGCTCGGGAACACCGAGTTGTCGCACACCCACAGGTTCGGCACGTCCCACGAGCGGCCGTCCCGGTCCACGACCGACGACCCGGCGTCGGTGCCCATCCGCGCGGTCCCGATCGTGTGCGCGGTGCGCGCGAGGACCCGGACGTCCGTACCGCCCGCGGCCTCGACGATCGCGGTCATCGTCCTGATCGCGTGGCGCTCGATGGCGTCCTCGTTCTCCCCGGCGCTGAACGTGACGCGGACCCGCGGGACCCCGTGTGCGTCGAGCTCGTCGGTCAACTCCAAGCGGTTGCGGTCCGACGGCAGGCACTCGGCGTTGATGCCGACGCCGGCCATCCGCGGGTAGTCCCGCATCGCGTCGACGAGCGCCTTGCCGCGCAGCCCGCCGCCGCGCACGAGGGTCGTGGCGAAGGTCTGCGGCTGCACGCCGAGGCTCTGGATGAGGTAGCCACCCGCGAAGTCGGCGTCGGCGGGTCGGACGAAGTCCTCCGTGATGATCGAGGACGGGTACCCCCGGTAGGAGCGCATCGACTCGTCGAACGTCGCCCAGACCTGGGTCGCACCGTGCGCGGTGAAGTTCCGGCCGACCTGGCCACTGGAGTTCGCGAGCCCGGTGTGGAGCAGCAGTCGCGGGGTCTCGACGCCACCGGCGGCGAGCACGAGCGACCGAGTGCGCTGCCGGTGGTCCCGACCGCCCTGGTGGTAGACGACCGCCTCGACCCGCCCGCGGGCGTCGAGCTCGATGCCGTGCACGAACGCCTCCGGTCGGATCTCGGCACCGAAGGCGACGGCGGCGGGCAGGTAGGTCGTGTCCATCGACACCTTCGCCCCGTTGCGGCAGCCCTGGTGGCACGAGCCGCACGAGACGCAGGCCTGGCGCAGGCCGTGGTGCTCCTGGTGCCGGTCCTCGGTCGTCAGGCCGACGGGTGCGTCGGTGGCGGTGATGCCGAGCGCAGCGGTGCCGCGCATCATCATGTCCGACGACGCGTTGCGCGCCGGGGGTCGCATCCGGTACCGCCGCGACGGGTCCCACGGGTAGTGCTCGGGCCCGGCGACGCCGACGTCGTGCTCGACCTGCTCGATGTACACGGTCAGCTCGTCGTGGTCGATCGGCCAGTCCTCGCCGACGCCGGACTCGGTGCGCAGCTGCAGGTCGTGCCGACTCGGCCGCGGCGTGAAGGCACCCCAGTGCAGCGTCGAACCGCCGACCCCGGTCCCGCTGTTGTTCGGGCCGAACGCGGTCGGGGCCTCGCCACCGCTGATGCGGTCGTCCATCCAGTTGATGTCCGCGGGGGCGAGCACCTCGTCCGGGGTGTGGTCCCCGGGCTCCGTGTTGCGGCCGGCCTCGAGGGCGACGACCGACAGGCCGCGCCGTGCGAGGGTTGCCGTCAGCGGAGCCCCTCCGGCCCCCGTGCCGACGACGACCACGTCGACGACCTCGTCCTCGTCCCAGTGCCGCTGTCCGTCGAGTCTCATCGGGCTGCCTCCGCGTCCGTCGTCGGGGCGACTTCAGGCGCCCCTGCTTCCCATGCCTCGCGCTGCCCGGCCCCGAGCAGCTGGAAGCCCTGCTTCCGCACGCCGTCGCCGCCGTTCGCGTAGCCGTCGTAGTCGATCGCCGCCATCGTCGCCGGGTGCGCGAGCCACTGCTTCGCGAGGTCCACGGCGGCGTCCTCGGCCCACGCCGCGAGTTGGTCGACGGTGAGCGACCCGCGCGGCTCGTACGTCCCGTCCTCGACGGCCGTGAGCGTCGCGTCCACCGCACCGGCACCCGCGAGCTCGTCGAGCGCAGCGCGGTAGGCCTCGACGTCCGTCGGGAGTCCGTCCGGCCGCCAACCGTCCCCGGCGCCCTCGGCGAGCTGCGCGTCGACCCGGAGCGCCACGTCGACCGTCCGGTCTCCGGGCTGCGGCACGACGACCGCCGCGACCGCACGGAGGGTCTCGAGTTGCTGCCGGTCGAGCGCCTGCGGCTCTGCGTCCGGGTCGTCGGCGAGCGACCGGACGGCCAGGGCGCCCCGTGTCGTCGCGCTCACCCGAGGGGAGGCGATGACCCGGGCGTGGTCGGCCGGCACGACGGGGCCGTTGTCGGCGTGGTGCTCCCAGAACCGACGGACGCGGTCGGCGACCGCGTCCGGCTGCTCCCACGGCAGCAGGTGCGCGGCGCCGGGAACGACGTCGAGGGACCCGTTCGACCAGTGCGGGAGCACGAGCTCCTGCTGGGCGGACGGACCGAGGTCGCCGTCCTCCGCTCCGGCGAGCACGAGCGCGGGCACCGGGTTCGTGACGTCGTCGGACCAGTCCTCGCGGCTGCCGCGTTCGAGCCAGGCGCGCCAGGCCTCCGGATCGGCGCGCTCGACGTCGTGCAGCGCCGACCGGAGTCGCTCGTGGGGGAGCGGCGCGGCGGTGTTCGCCTCCACGAACTCGCCGGCGTGGTCCGTGGAGATGTGTCCGGAGTCGACCCAGTCGAGCATCGAACGCCGACGGTCCTCGCCCATCGGCTCCGGTGACCGAGGCGACGCGGCCAGCAGCACGACGCCACGGAGGCCGAACAGGCCGTTCGCGCCGGACATCGTCCGGTCGGCCACCACGGCGGCGATCTTGCCGCCCATCGAGTGCCCGACGAGCGCCCACTCGGTGGCCCCGCTGCGCCCGATGGCCCGCTCGACGAGTTCGACCATGTCCTCGACCGTCTTGCCGGAGGTGGCCGGGCTCGTCCCGAAGCCGGGCAGGTCGATGCCCACGAGGTCGAGCGTGCCCTCCAGACGGTCGTGCAGCAGTGCGAACTCCTCGGAACTCGAGCCGAGGGCGTGGAGGCAGAACGCGGTGGCGGGCATGCGTCCGTTCCTACGCGCCGCGCCATGGGGACTTCGAACAGCGCTGTACCCCTCGTGGCGGGATCGGGTGACATCCGGTAGAACGTGAGGAGTGTTCCGACTCGGCTGCTCCGTCCTCCGTCGCCACGCGGGCGACGTCTTCGACCCCGCGCGGGTCCGGCGCGCGGTCGGCATCGCCGCGGCGGCCGTCGTGATCAGCGTGGTCGCGATGGTCGGCCTGGAGGCACGGCTCGGCTGGACCCACACCGGTCCGGTCCGCAGCGTGGTCGCGATCGCACTGCTCGCGCTCGGCGTCGGGCTCTTCGTCCTCGGGTGCGTCCCGACCCGTCGCCCGCTCGACCCGGCCGCGACGATCAACGGCCGACAGGTCCGGATCGACTGGCGACTCGCCGCCCGGCCGGCCACGAAGCGGTACTTCGGCTGGCGGGCCGTCCCCGTCGACCCGTCCGACCGCGACGCCGTGCTCGCCGACGCGGTGCTCCTCCGACGCGGCCTCACCGGACTGATCGGCCCCGCGGCCCCGCTCCTCGGTGCACTCGCCTTCGCCGTGGTCGGGTTCCGCTCCGCGGGGCTCGAGTACTGGCTCCCGGTGTTCTGGGTGGTGCTGTACGGGTGCTCGCTGGTCGGGTACGTCGCCGACCTCGGCCGGACCGAGCGCGCCCGGCTCGCGGCACGCGCGCTGCCGGAGCAAGCGACGACGGACTGACCTCACTCACCCGGCAGCGCGAGCTTGCTCCCGCTCGGGCCACCGGGTCGTCCGCGCTTCGGCGGTGCCGGTGGGACGGGTGGGAGCGCCGACGCCTCTGCGCGCAGATGCTCCTGTCGGCCGAGCGTCCAGATTCCGACACCGCCGGAACTGCCGGCGAGCAGCGGCCACAGCGGAGCCCACAGGAAGACCGGACCGTGCACACTCGATCCGGAGACGGCCACCAGGACCGCGGCGACCACTGCCAGCAGCCAGGAGGCCAGGAGGAACGAACTCTGGAACGTCGTCCGGACGATCCGGTCACGTGCGTCGTCCATCCCCGCGAGCACGGCGTCACGGTGCTCCGGAGCGACCGGCTGCGCGCTGCGCCGGTAGTACCGCGCCACGGCATCCTGTGTCCGCCAGCCGATCGAGGGCACCGCCGGGATCGACCAGCCCTTCGGGCCCAACCGGCAGAACAGCATCGAGAAGGCGCCCGCCGCGGCCGCGTACGCCGCCGACGCGGCCACCGACGCGACCGAAACGTCATCGGTCAGCACGACCACGACGACCAGCCCGACGAACACCACGGGCGCGACGATCAACGCCACCACCACGAGCCGCCGTCGAACACGATCGGAGACGAGCTCGGGCAGCCGAGCGCGGAACACCTGCCAGCCGAGTCGGAACACCGCTCCTGCCTACACGCGCTACCGTCGTCCGGTGATCGCCGACACCGACCGCTGCCCGTGCCTGAGCGGCAACCCCTACGGCGAGTGCTGCGGACCCCTGCACGCCGGCGCTCCCGCACCGACCGCCGAACGCCTCATGCGCTCCCGGTTCACCGCGTTCGCGCTCGGCCTCCCCGAGTACCTCCTCGCCACCTGGCACCACAGCACCCGCCCGACGTCGCTCGAGCTCGACACGGCGCAGCGCTGGACCCGACTCGACGTCATCGGCACCCGAGCGGGTGGCCCGTTCGACACCGAGGGCACCGTGGCCTTCCGAGCGTGGTGGCGCTCCGACACCGAGCGCGGCGTGCTCGAGGAGACGAGCACGTTCGTCCGCGAAGGCGGTCGGTGGTCCTACGTCGACGGGGTCGTCAGCGCGGGCTGATCACCGGCTCGAGGCCGACGGCGCTGCGCATCGCCCGTCGCACGGCGGCCTCGTCGGGCAGCAGGGCGTCTTGGTCGCCCGTCAGGAAGAACCGGATCTGGCCGATCGCCTGCTCGGTCAGCATGTCCAGGCCGTTGAGCACCCGGCCGCCGGCGTCCGCCCAGCGCGTGGCGGCCGCGGTCGGCCACGGCTCGTAGGCGACGTCGAAGAGCACCGCGTCCGGACCGGACGGGAGCAGTTCCAGCTCGTCGGCAGCCCCGCCGGGGAGTGTCGACAGGACGAAACCGTGGTGCGTGCCCGCCAGCTCCGCGAGGGGGTGCACCTCGAGGGTCACCCCGAGCCGGACGGCGAGGTCGACGAGCTTCCGGGACTTGGCCGGATCACGCAGGAAGACCCGGACGAGCCGGGCGCCGAGTCGGACCGATGCGGTCAGGGCGCTCGCCGCGGTCGCGCCGCCGCCGAGGACCGTGGCCTCGCCGGGGAGGTGTCCGAGGGCCTCGACCGGTCGCACGAGTCCCTCGACGTCGGTGTTCGCCCCGACGAGCTCGACCCGGTCGCCGACCGTACGGAACGCGACCGTGTTGGCGACGCCGAGCTCGTCGACGAGCGGGGTCGTGCGGTCGAGGAGGGGCAGCACCTCGCGCTTCAGCGGCATCGTCAGGCTCAGGCCGCGCCACTCCGGACCCAGCCCCGCGACGAACGCGGCGAGCCCGTCGGAGGTGACCTCGTGCCTCCCGTACGTGAACGGCACCCCGAGCGCGTCGTAGGCCGCTGCGTGCAGCGTGGGTGAGAGCGAGTGCGCGATGGGGGAGCCGAGCACCGCGAGGTGGGAGCGGCGCGGGTCGGTGTACTGCACCCCGTCAGCGTACTCAGGCCGATCCCGCAGAAGTCTTAGGGTAGCCTTACCTACGTGACCCGCTCTCCTTCCCGACTCCGCCGCGTGCTCGCCGCCGCGGGCGCCGTCGTCGCAGCTTCCCTCGTCCTCGCCGGGTGCGCCTCCGGTTCCGGCGCCACCGGCGACCCCTCGTCGTCCGCGAAGGCCGACGGCCAGTTCCCGGTGTCGATCACCACGGCACTCGGCACCACCGAGATCCCCTCCGCGCCGAAGCGCGTCGTCGCGCTGGGCTGGGGCGACGCCGAGACGGCGCTCGAACTCGGCGTGCAGCCGGTCGGCGCGAGCGACTGGCTCGGGTTCGGCGGCGACGGGGTCGGCCCGTGGCTCAAGGGTGCCTACACGAAGTCGCCGAAGATCATCCAGACGCTGGAGCCGAGCTACGAGGACATCATCAAGCTCAAGCCCGACCTCATCCTCGACGTCAAGAGCTCGGGTGACGAGGACCGCTACGCGAAGCTCTCCGCGATCGCGCCGACCGTCGCGGTGCCGAAGGGCGGTGCGAACTACCTCACGACCACGAAGCAGCAGGTCGAGATGATCGCGAAGGCGCTCGGCAAGGAGTCGGAGGGCAAGAAGCTCCTGTCCGGACTCGACGACGCCTACGCCGCCGCGCGCAAGGCCCACCCGGAGTTCGAGGGCAAGACCGCGGTCGTCGGCTCGTACTCGTCCGAGGGCTTCGGTGCGTACGCCTCGTCGGACAGCCGGTCGCAGTTCATGCAGAACCTCGGGTTCACCATCCCGAAGGCGATCGACCAGCAGGCCGGGAAGCAGTTCTCGGTGCAGCTCTCGGACGAGAACCTCGACCTGCTCGACGCCGACCTCACGCTCGTCCTGCCGATCTTCGTGGACGCGTCCGAGGTGACGTCGAACAAGCTCTTCCAGAAGGTGCCGTCGGTCGAGGCCGGGCACGACATCGTGTTCCAGGACACGGACGTGTCGAACGCGTTCTCGATCGGCACGACCGCCGCGATCGAGTGGGCGCTCGACAAGCTGCCGTCGCAGTTCGCGGCGAAGCTCGGCTGACGTTCCGCGCCCGGCTGGGACGGGCGGAGCAGGTCGAACCGGGCGGAGCTGGTCGTTCGTTCCGATCAGCTCCGCCCGTTTCCCGTTCCGATCAGCTCCGCCCGGTTCCGCCGTCCACCACGGCCGTGATGGGAAGGACCGTGCCGCGCCGCGCAGCGCGTCAGCCGCCGAAGGTCGACCCGAGCAGCGCGAAGAACAGGGCGAGGAACGGCAGCGAGCCCTGCGCCACCGCGGCGCGGAGGTAGCGGCGACCCGTGCCGAGCAGCACCACGGCGGCACCGAGCATCGACGCCGTCGCGAACACCGTGATCGGCCACCCGACGGCGCCGTTCCCGGCCGCGACCAGGACGACACCGAGGACCGCCCCGATCGCGAGGAACAGGTTGTAGAAGCCCTGGTTGAACGCGAGCGAGCGGGTCGCGAGGGCATCCGACTCCGTCTCGACGCTGAAGATCCGGCGGACACGGGGGCTCGTCCACGCGATCGACTCGAGGAAGAAGATGTACACGTGCACGAGTCCGGCGAGGACTGCGAACACGCTCGAGATCACGAGGAGGGCCGTCATGCCCACCATTCTGGCAGTCCCGTCACCGACGCGAGGACGGGCGCAAACGGCCAGTAGGCTCGGGTCATGAGCGACGACCAGAGGCCCGCGTACGACCAGGCTGCGGTCGCCGAGCTGCAGAGCATCCGGCAGAGCATCGACAACATCGACGCCGCCGTGATCCACATGCTCGCCGAGCGCTTCAAGTACACGCAGCGCGTCGGGTACCTNCAGGCCTCCGCCGGGATGCCCGCCGCAGACCCGGCTCGCGAGCAGGTGCAGGTGTCGCGGCTGCGGTCCCTCGCCGCCGACGCCCACCTCGACCCCGCGTTCGCCGAGAAGTTCCTCAACTTCATCGTCGCGGAGGTCATCCACCACCACGAGCGCATCGCCGGCGGCGACGAATGAGCCAGCCCGAGCTGCCGGACCTGCCGGACCTGCCCGACCTGCCCGACCTGCTCGTCGGCTCCTACACGGCCACCGGCGGAGGGAACGCCACCGGCATCTCGGCCGTGCACGACGGAGTCGCCACGACGGTCGCGGTCATGGACGACCCCTCGTTCCTCGCCGTCTCCGGTGACCGGGTCTACGCCGTCTCCGAGACGGCGGACGGCGGTGTCTCGGCCTTCCGCCGGTCGGGCTCCGGCCTCGAGCACCTGTGGGACGCCTCCGCCGGGGGCGACGCGCCGTGCCACGTGCGGGTCGACCCGTCCGGCGCGCTCGTCGTCACCAACTACACCTCCGGCACCGTCACGGCCGTCTCCCTGGAGCAGGCCGAGTCGCACGCCGCCTCCGTGCTCGCGAGCGACGGCGTGGTCGGGGCACACACCGCGGACCGGCGCGGCGGGCCCGACACCGCGGACCGGCTGGGGGCGCACGGTGCGGGGGATCGGCTCGTCGTGCCGGACTCGGCGGTCGTCACCGAGGTCCTCCCGGACGTCACGGGCCCCGTCGAGGACCGCCAGGAGGGCCCGCACGCCCACCAGTCGGTCGCCACCCCGGACGGCACGGTGCTCGTCGCCGACCTCGGGGGCGACGCCCTCCACGAGTTCCGCGTCACCGCCGACCCGGACCTCGCCCTCGTCCGGGTCCACCACGTCGCTCCGGGCGTCGGTCCGCGCCACATGGCCTGGTACGACGGTGACCTCATCGTCGCGGGGGAGCTCGACGGTGCGGTGCACCGGCTCCGTCGTGACGAGTCGGGATCGTTCGTCGTCGTCGCGTCGGAACCGACCTTCGACGGGGAGGTCGGTGACTCGCTCCTCAGCCACATCGAGGTCGACGACGACGGCCTCGTCCACGTCGCCGTGCGCGGGCGTGACCTCATCGTCGTGCTCGATGCCTCTTCCGGCGGGCTGTCGGTCGTCGGGTCGGCACCGTCGGGAGGCGTCTGGCCGCGACACTTCGCTCGCGTGCCGGGGTACCTGCTCGTCGCGAACCAGATGTCCGACGCGATCGCGGTCCTGCCGCTCGACGCCGACGGGCTGCCCGGTACCGCGGTCGCGCAGATCGCGGTCGGCACGCCAGCCTGCATCGTCCCGGTCTGAGCGGCTGCGCCGGGCTGCGCCGGCGCGCCCACGCCCCGCTGCGCGGGGAGCGCCCACGCCCCGCTGCGCGGGTGGCGAGACTCGGGCTGGGCGACCGGATCCGCGCTTCGGAGCGCGAGAACTGTCGCCTGCGCCGAGTCTCGGGGCGAAGGCGCCGAGTCTCGGGGCGAGGGC
>NZ_BACW01000520.1:0-23373 GCF_000333315.1 Curtobacterium sp. B8 | reverse complement strand
GATCATGGGCAACCCGTCGCGGACCACCTCACGCCGACCTCGTCGCCGAGCGCTGCGGCGCAGTCCGCCGAGTCGTCGAGCTCGCCGTCGACCACACCCTCCGCCGAGGCGCAGCCCGCCCAGACGCAGCCGGCGGGCATCGTGTTCGCGACCACGCAGGCGACGCCCGGGGAGCACTCGTGGACCGAGGTCGCGGGCGGGGAGTGCCTGGCGGCGCCGTACACGGACGCGTGGGCCCAGACCTACACCGTCGTCGACTGCTCGGCGCCGCACGTGGCGCAGCTGACCGCGCGGCTCCCGGTGCAGGCGGATGCGTGGCCGGGGGCGGACGCGCTCGCGGCGCAGGCGAGCGAGCAGTGCCAGACCTCGGCGGCACTCGACACGGCGGCTGCGGCATCGTACGGCGACGTGCAGGTGCAGGGGTCGTACGCGCCCGATGCGTCGACGTGGGACCGCGGGGACACGTTCATCGCGTGCTTCGTGACGCGATCGTCGGGGCAGACGCTCACGGGGTCGCTCGCGCCGACGTCCTAGGCCGCGGGGGCGGTTCCGGGGCGCGGTGCCGGGGCGCGGTGCCGCTGTCGGGGACGCCGCTGTCGGGCGACGGGGTCGTCGTCGTGCGACGGCGGCGGTGTCGTTCCGCGTCGGCGCAGCGCGCCCGCGCCCGCACCAGAGCCCGCGCCCGGGTCAGCGCGCGCGCCAGGGTCAGCGCGCGGCGGGGACCCTCGCGGACGCGTCCGTCAGGGTCTGCAGCTCCTCCGGCGTGAGCTCGAGTTCCGCCGATGCCAGCAGGGCCGGCAGCTGCTCGGTGTTCCGCGCACTCGCGATCGGCGCGACCACGTCCGGCTGCGCCTGGAGCCAGGCGAGGGACACGGTCGCGATCGCCACGCCGTGCGCGTCGGCGATGGTGTCGAGGGCGTCGACGACCGCGAGCCCCGCGTCGGTGAAGTACCCCGACACCTGCCCCTCGCGGTCCGCGCCGGCGAAGTCCTCCTTCGTGCGGTACTTGCCCGTCAGGAAGCCGGCCGCGAGCGCGAAGTACGGCACGACCCCGAGGTGCTCGGCGGCGGCGAGCGGCGCGATCTCCGACTCGTACGGCTCCCGCGTCACGAGGTTGTAGTGCGGCTGGATCGCGACCGGCTTCGCGAGTCCGTTCTCGTCCGCGATCCGGATCCACTCCTCCGCGCGAGCTCGGGAGTAGTTCGAGATCGCGGTGTACCGGACGAGCCCCTCGCGGACGAGCTGGTCGAACGCGCGGACGGTCTCCTCCAGCGGCGTCGACTCGTCGTCGAAGTGCGCGTAGTAGAGGTCGATGCGGTCCGTCCCGAGCCGCTCCAGGCTGGCACGCGCTGCCGCCGCGACGGTCGACGCCGACAAGCCCTTGTACTCCGGGTGCTGCGAGACCTTGGTCGCGATGACGACGTCGTCGCGCTTGCCCGACGCCCGGAGCCACGATCCGATGACCCGCTCGGACTCGCCGCCGCTGTTGCCCGGCGCCCAGGCCGAGTACACGTCGGCGGAGTCGACGAAGTCGCCGCCGGCGCCCGCGTAGGCGTCGAGGACACGGTGTGAGGTCTCCTCGTCAGCGGTCCAGCCGAAGACGTTGCCGCCGAGGGCGAGGGAGAACACGGTCAGGTCACTGGTACCGATGCGGGGCATTGCGGGTCCTCTCGTGGTCGTTGCCGCGGCGGACCGTCGCGACCCTCTCACGCTATGCCCGGCGACCTGTCGCCCGACCAGAGGCTTCGCAGTGTTGCATGAGGGGATGCCCACGCTCACCGACCACCTCGCCGACCCCCGCTCCTCCGTCCGGCTCCGGGCGGTCATGGCGGCCGGGACGACCGCGGACCCGGCCGACCTCGACGTCCTCCTCGAGCAGTGCGCGACCGACCCCGACCTGCAGGTGCGCGAGGCCCTGACCTGGTCGCTCGTCCGGCTCCCGGCGGAGCTCGTCGTGCCCCGGCTCGTCGCGGAGCTCGACCGCCCCGAGGCGCAGGCGCGTTCGCAGGCGCTGCACACGCTCTCGAAGATCCGCGACGGCTCGGTGTTCGACGAGGTCGCGGAGCGGATCGGGGACACCGACCCCGGCGTCCGCCGGACCGCCTGGCGTGCGGCGGTGGTCCTCGCCCCCGACGCGGAGCGTCCGGCCCTTGCCCGTCGACTCGCCCTGGAACTCGGCGAGGGCGACCGCGACCGGCGCCTCGCGCTGAGCCGCGCGCTCGTGTCGCTCGGCGAGGACGTCGTCGCACCCGTCCTCGCGGAGGCGACAGCACGACGCGGCGACGCGGTCCGTGCGCACGTGGCCGAGACGGAGCGGCTGCTGCACGACCCGGACGCCGCCTCCTCGCTGGCGCTGGAGCGCGCGCGACGCGAGATGGCGCTGGGACGCAGCAAGCGCGCCTCCGGCTGACGAGGGCCGCTGCGGTGACCCCGTGACGGCCTGGAGGCGCGTGGCGGGCCCGTCCCGTGCCTCCAGGCCGTTCCGCGCCAGCGCTGGGCGGGTGACGGAACCCGCGGATTCGGCGTCTCGAACACCCCGGATCGGCTTGCGTGTCGGCGTCGACACCGGCCAGGGTGGGTGTCGAAGGGGAGTAGCTCCCAGCGCGTGCATCGACACACTGACCATCACGACGATCGGTCCGGTGCACCACCCGCGGCCGTCCGGCCCGGGCGAGCGAGACCTTCGGCCGTTCCGCCGTGGCCGAGGTCCTCCCGTGATGCTCCGCCGTGGCTCCGACCAGGAGACCCACCATGACCGACACCCTGTCGAACCCGACACCGCGCACCGCGTCGACACCGACCGCAGGCGCCTCCCGCATGGGCCGCAGCGCCTGGGGCCGCGTCGCGATCTGCGTCGTGCTCGCCGTCCCCGCCGTCGTCTTCCGTCTGACCGGCTTCGCGCCGAACCCCGTCGTCGACCTCCTCGTCTTCGGCGGTGCGGTCGTCGCTGCGTCGTTCCTGCTCGCGTGGGCCGCCGAGGCTGCGCAGAAGGACATCGCGGGTGCCCTGGCCATCGCGATACTCGCGCTCATCGCGGTGCTGCCCGAGTACGCCGTCGACCTCTTCTACGCGTTCCGCTCCGGCTCCGACCCCGCGTTCGAGCAGTTCGCCGCCGCGAACATGACCGGGTCGAACCGGCTCCTGCTCGGGTTCGGCTGGCCGCTCGTCGTGGTGATCTCGCTGCTCGTCGCCCGCCGGTACGTCCGTGCCGGGTCGCTGCCCGCCTCGGCGACGAAGGTGCTGCAGCTCGAGCAGTCCTCGCGGCTCGACATCGGGTTCCTGGCGCTCCTCGCCGTCGTCGCGTTCCTCATCCCGCTCCTCGGCTCGATCCCGCTGTGGTTCGGGTTCGTGCTGCTCGCCGCGTTCGTCGCCTACCTGTGGCGCGCGTCGAAGGTCGCCGACGGTGACGACGACGAAGAGGAGATGGTCGGCATGGCGGGGAACATCGCCTCGATGCCGACCCGTGCCCGGCGCTGGACGATCGTCGCGCTGTTCGTCGTCGCCGCCGCCGTGATCCTGTCGTCCGCCGAGCCCTTCGCCGAGGCGCTCGTGTCCTCCGGCAGCGCACTCGGCATCGACAGCTACTTCCTCGTGCAGTGGCTCGCGCCCCTCGCGACCGAGGCGCCCGAGTTCATCGTCGCCGCGCTCTTCGCCCTGCGCGGCATGGGCGGCGCGGCCATCGGGACGCTCATCGCCTCGAAGGTGAACCAGTGGTCGCTGCTGGTCGGGTCGCTGCCGATCGCACACGTTCTCGGCGGCGGGACCACGGGCGGGCTGCCGCTCGACGGTCGGCAGGTCGAGGAGTTCATGCTCACCGCGTCCCAGACGGTGCTCGGCGTGGCGATCATCATCGCGCTGCGGTTCCACCGGTGGTCGGCGATCGCGCTCGTGGCCCTGTTCGCGGTCCAGTTCGTGGTGACGGACACGAGCGGACGGTGGGTGCTCAGCATCGTGCACCTCGTCGCCGCGGTGGTCGTGTTCTGGATCAACCGGCGGGACATCGCGCCGACGCTCGCGGCACCGTTCCGGCGGCAGCCCGCGGTCGAGCGCGGCTGAGCGCGGGGCGGGCGCGGCGCGGGGCGGGGGGCCGAGTCTTGCGTTGAGCGACAGATCTCGCGCGGTTCCGCGCGAGATCTGTCGCTCACCCCGAGTCTCGGGGCCGCGCCGGGGCGCGCGGCCGCGGCCGCCGCGGCCGCGGCGCCGCGCGTCAGTCGCCGTCGGGGGCGAGCCAGATCGCGGTCGCGGCCGCTGCCGGCAGGTCCACGAGCGACTCCGAGCCGTCGGACGAGCGCCGAGACACCGCGATCACGCCCGCGTAGTCCCGGACCTGCTCGACGCGCAGGTGCGTCCCGAGGGCGACTCCGAGCTCGTCGAAGTACCGCAGGAGCGAGGGGTCGTCGTCCGACACCCGGTCGACCGTGCCGCACGCCCCCGGGGCCACGGTGCCGAGGAGCGCACCCGGCGAGTCCGGCACGGAGCCGTCCGCCCGTGGGATCGGATCGCCGTGCGGGTCGTGCGTGGGGTGCCCGAGATCGACGTCCACCCGGTCGAGGAACGTCTCCGAGACCGCGTGCTCGAGAGCCTCGGCCTCGGTGTGCACCTCGTCCCAGCCGTACCCGAGCCGCTGCACGAGGAACGTCTCGATGAGCCGGTGCCGCCGGACCATCGCCACGGCGACCTGCTGGCCGAGCGGCGTGAGGACGACACCGTAGTACGGGGTGTGCTCGATGAGCCCGTCACGGTCGAGCTTCCGGAGGTTGCCCGACACCGTCGACGCCGAGACCCGGAGCGCCGCGGCGATGTCCCGCGTCGCGAGTCCGCCGCCGCCGCGTTCGCTCGCCTTCCAGATGAGCTTCACGTAGTCCTCGGCCATGGTGCTGAGGGAGGGAAGCCGCATGTGCCAATGGTACAAACGCAGACGTGACGTCAGCAGCCCCGGTCCGCAGACGGCGCTGGCCGGTCCCTCCGTCGCTGCTGGTCGGCCTCGCACCGCTCGTGCTCTTCGCCGCGGTCAGCGCCTGGCGGGCACGGCCGAGCGACGACTACCCGACCCTCGGCCAGACCGTCGACAGCGTCGTCCGTTCCCTGGTCGTCCCCGAGGGGATCGCGGTCGTGGCGCTCGCCGTCGTGGTCAGCGGCCTCGGCTGGTGGCGCATCGCGACCGTCGACCCGACCCGCACCCCGCTCCGGTGGACGATGATCGCCCCGCTGGGGATCCTGCTCGTCTGCCTCGTCCGGCTGCCGCTCATCGACTGCAGCGCGCTGCCCGTCCGCTACTTCCTCCTGCTCACGGTCGGGGTGCTGTTCGTCGGCGTGTTCGAGGAGCTGATGACCCGCGGTGTCCTGCTCGTCGGACTCCGGCGTCGCATGCCCGAGTTCGCCGTGTGGGCGGTGTCGTGCGTCCTCTTCGGCCTGCTGCACCTGCTCAACGTCCTCGCCGGTGCCGGTCTCGGGACGACCGCCGTGCAGGTCGTCTTCGCGGCCTCGTTCGGGTCGACGCTGTACGTGACGCGGCGGCTCACCGGCTCGCTGGTCCCGGCGATGCTGCTGCACGCGTTCTGGGACTTCGGGTCGATCGGCTTCTCGGCGACGGTGCGGCCGGGCGACACGAGCCTGCTGGTCCCGGCCGGGATCATCGGGCTGTTCTCGTTCGCGGTCCTCGCGTTCGGCATCGTTGCCGGCGGGGTGGTCGCGTGGCGGGACGACCGGCCGCGCCGCCTGCGGCGCCGGTGGCGGACGGTCCCGCCCATGGCGGCCGACGCGGTGCGCGGGGACGAGCCGCGCCTCCAGGCGGTCTGACACCGCGCCACACGCGCAGCGCTCGGGCCTGCGCCCGCACGCGCCGCGCTCGGGCCTGCGTCCGTCCGCAACGGGCGCGCACGCCGCGTTCCCGCCCGCACGCGGCGGGCGCGCGCTGCTACAGCTCGACCTCGAACGGCTCGGTCCGGACGAGCTCGTGCACTCCGGAGATGACCTCGCTCGGTCGGAACGGGTAGCGCTCGATCTCGGCCTGGTCGCTGATGCCGGTCATGACGAGCACGGTGTGCAAGCCCGCCTCGATGCCCGCCTGCACGTCGGTGTCCATCCGGTCGCCGATCATGCCGGTGTTCTCGGAGTGCGCCCCGATGCGGTTCATCGCGGAGCGGAACATCATCGGGTTCGGCTTGCCGACGACGTACGGCTGCTTGCCGGTGGCCTTCTCGATCATCGCCGCGATGGCCCCGGTCGCCGGCAGCACGCCCTCGGCGCTCGGGCCCGTCGCGTCCGGGTTGGTGACGATGAAGCGGGCGCCGTCACGGATGAGCCGCACGGCCTTCGTGATCGCCTCGAACGAGTAGTTCCGGGTCTCTCCGACCACCACGTAGTCGGGGGCGGTCTCGGTCATGATGAACCCGGCCTCGTGCAGGGCCGTGGTCATGCCGGCCTCGCCGATCACGAAGGCGGAGCCGCCGGGCATCTGCGAGCGGCAGAAGTCCGCCGTCGCGAGCGCGCTCGTCCAGATGCGCTCCTCGGGCACGTGGAGGCCCGAACCGCGGAGCCGGGCGCTGAGGTCGCGCGGGGTGAAGATCGAGTTGTTCGTCAGGACGAGGAACTCCGTGCCCTCGTCGAGCCACTGCTGGATGAGCTCGGGGGCCCCGGGGAGGGCCTGGTTCTCGTGCACCAGCACGCCGTCCATGTCGGTCAGCCAGCACTCGACTTCGTCGCGGGTCGCCATGGCCTCACCCTAGCGGGCGGGTCCGACCCGGCGCGGGTCGGGCCCGTGGCGTCAGGGAGCAGGCCGGGAGGCCCGGTGCGGCTCTTGTGCACCGGCCGCGGTGTGCGGGATGGTCGGTTCACCGAATGTCGTTCGGCTTTGCCCTAGGCTTTTCGGTACACCTACCAGAACAAGGAGTCCCACCGTGCTCGTCGACCCCGCCGTCCCCACCACCGCACCCCGACCCGCTCCCGCAGCGGGCGAGGCCGAGGTGGCACCGCGACGACGCCGGGGCCGACCGAACGTGCTCTCCCGCGAGCAGGTCATCGACGCCGCGACCCGGATCGCCAACGAGGAGGGACTCGACCGGCTCTCCTTCCGCGCCCTCGGTGCCGCGCTCGGCGTCGCGCCGATGACGGTGCACCGCACGATCGGCGGCCTCGAGGACCTCCACGCCGAGCTGGTGCGCCGCACGGTGGACGAGTTCGCCTCGACGTTCGTGTGGCCGTCGGACTGGCGCGAGGTCGTCCGGGTCTTCGCGGTCACCTTCCGCGACCTCATGACCACCCACCCGCTCGTGCTCGAGTCGCACAGCCAGCACGCGCCCCTGGCGTCACGCGAGTCCGACGGGGTCGTACGGACCGTCGTGGGCGCGCTGCGGTCGGCCGGGCTGCCGGACCGCGAGGCGATGTACGCGTTCTTCGTGGTCTACGACTTCGTGGTCGGACACGTCGGCGTCCTCGTGGGCCGGGGCTCCTCCGAGGCCGGACGCCCGGAGCGGCACGCCCTCGTCGGGGAGATCCTCGGCGAGCACTCGTACGAGGAGCGATTCGCCCTCGGCATCGACGTGCTGCTCGCGGGGATCGAGGCGCGGGTGCGCTGACTCCGAAGGTGCACGACGCCGGTGGGGAGCGTTCGCGCGCCCTCGCGGCGATCGGGCACCGTGCGCACCGTCTGTTCTGNCCGACTTGACACCGGAGATGTGACACCGGCAGAGTTCGGTATGTCAGATAGAAGGGGGTCACGACATGACCACATTGTCTCCGCTCGCCACGGCCGCGCGCCTCCGGTTGCTCGAAGCCTGGCGATCCGGTGATCCTGCCGTCCGCGCGAACGGGATCATCCCGATCATCATCGTGGTCGCGATCGTCGTGGTGCTGGCTCTGGGGGCGACCGTCGTCCTCGGGGCGATGGTGATCTGCAATCAGCACGGCGGTGTTCTCGACGGGTACGTCAGTCTCTCCACCTGGACGGTGAAGATCACATGCCACAAGCTGAAGTGAGCGGCGCGAGGCAGCGGCGGGACAGGACGCGGGCAGGTCTGGGAGCCATCCTCGGAGGAGCGCTCGGAGCGCTCCTCGGGGTCGTCATCGACGGGGCGATCTGGCTCTGGCTCCTTGCGTCCGCACTCAGCGGGGGCGAGCTCGGAGACGCTGGACCGATCGCGACGGTGTCGGGCGTGGGGGAGTCGGTGTCGGTGACGGGAGGCCCCGGGTTGCTGGTGCTTCCGCTGCTCCTCGCGGTGGTTGCGGCGGTCGCCGGGGCCTTCCTCGGGCGTCTGAGCAGTCCGCGGGGCACGCCGGGGTCCTCGAGAGCATGATCCAACGCCGTGAGGCGTGGTGGGCGTCGGTCGTCGCGGCCCATCACGCCTCGTGGCGGTTGGTCCTCGTGCTCTGCGCGATCACAGCTGTACCCGCGCTCGTCACCGTCGCTCTCAGCGAGGTGATCTTCGGTGCTGCGACCGCAGGTTCTGTTGCCCTCATCTTCGCCCTGTTCGCCTTGTCGCCGTTCGTCCACGAGTTCTCGCACGCCGTCGCGCACCTCCTGATCGCAGCTGAGGGACGGGCGGTGGTCGTCGGCGTCGGCGCATGGTCATCCGCGCGCATCGTCCGTTGGCGAACCACGCCGGAGTCCGATGCCTTCGTCGCGGCGATCGGTCCCGTCGCGGCGACGGCCAGTGGGCTGATCGGCACCGCGGTGTTGCCGGTCCCGTTCGTCATCGGCTACCCGATGACGCTGCTGTTCGGACTCCACATCCTCAGCCTGCATCCGTCGGCGACGGACGGTCGGGACGTGTGGAGCGTCCTCAAGGAAGCACATGCTTGAAATCGACGCGGTCACCAAGCGCTACGGACGTGCAGTCGTGCTTGATTCGGTGACTTCCCGAGTTTGTGAGGGCGAAGTCGCGGCGCTCGCAGGACCGAACGGGGCAGGGAAGAGCACGCTCATCCACGTGATCACCGGCCTCACCCGTCCCACCCGGGGCCGCGCTCTCCTCGACGGCGTTCCCGTCCTCGCGGGGCGACGGAGGGACGTCGGCTTCTGTCCGGATGATCTTCCGATACCGGAACTCCTGACCGGTCACGAGTACCTCGATCTGGCCGAGGCGCTCCACGGCACGACGCTCGGGCGGCGACATCGGCGCCGCTTGCTCGACTGTCTCCACCTCGATGCTGCCGCTTCTCGGCTGATCGGTACGTACAGCCACGGCATGAAGCGAAAGCTCCAGCTCCTCGCAGCGGTCGCGCGCAGGCCCCGGCTGCTCGTTCTCGACGAACCACTCCGCGGACTGGACCCGGAGTCCGGTGCGCTGCTCCGCGCGGTCATCCGCGACTTCGCGGACCAGGGTGGAGCGGTGTTGCTGTCCACCCATGATCTCGCGAGCGCGCAATCGATCGCCTCGCGGCTTCTCGTCCTGCAACGGGGAAAGCTCCTCACCGACGTGGACGTCGATGCGATCGCCGGGAAGGGCCAGTCGCTCGAGACAGCCTTCCTCGAGATCACCGGGATCGGTGCGGCGGCGGCGCGGTCGAGCGAGCGGTTCCTCGACGCGATCGCGCGAGCGGATCAATGGCGGTGTTGAGAGGAGCAGCGGCCGTCTCGCGGGCGTCCTGGATCGTGCTTCGGCGACACGTCGTCACGTCGCTCGGCGGTCGATCGATCGCGTTGCTCGTCGCGATCGTGCTCGGGGTCGCGGGGGTCGCCTACAACGTCTCCGTCTACCGTTTCCTCGCTCGGTTCCTCCCGTCGGAGTCACTCGCGCCGGGCAGCCGAGATCAGGTCGTTGCGATCCTGACGACCGCACAGGTCACCAGCGCGGGCGGTGTGGCCGTGTTGATGCGGGTGTTTGCTCCTGGACGATCCGCTCTGCGCGTCGCTGTCCAGGTCCTCTCCGCTCGGAGACTCGACGCGCGTGTGGGCGAAGCGCTTCCGTACCTCGTCGTCCTCTCCGTGGCTTCGCTCGGGGTGTCGTACGGGCCGGCTGTCTACCTCACGAACCTCATCGGGGACGGCGTACGGGTGTTCACGGAAGTCGCAGCAGTGACGATCGCGACGTCGTTCGGCGTCACGCTGGCGGCAGAGCTCACGGTGGCACTGCTCCGAAGGTGTGACGCGTCAATCGTCCAGCTCCTGTCCGTCGTGTGCGTGACGGGTGTGCTCGGCTGGCTGGTTGCTGATTCGGTGGACGCGGCCCGACTGGGAAGGACCTCGGCCGCGGCGCACTGGGTGCGACTCCTCACAGCACGTGCGACGATCGACGGTTCTGCCTCGGCGATCACCAGTGTTGTGACGGCTGCGATGTGTCTGGGCTCGTGCATCATCGCCGTGCGGCTCCTCCAGGTACACGAAGCCGCAGGCCGAACGTTCCGGGTCCTTGCTTTCGGCCGACAGCTTCCTCGCTCCCTCGGCGGCTCTCTTCGAGAGCTGTCGATGGCGGTGCGGCAGCCCCTCGGCCAGGTGTCGCTCGTCGTCACCGTCTCCTGTGTCGTCCTCGTCGGGCTCGGATCTCGAGCCGCCGTGATCCCGGCGCCGACGGCGATGCTGCTCGCCGGGATGCTCGCGGCCGCTCCCTCGGAACTCGCATGGGCCCGGACCAGTCCGTGGGTCTGGCTCCATCGGCACAACGGAACGGTAGCGGGACGGATCGCAGCAGCGCAGCTCGCGGCGGGCGCATGCCTTGCCGTCGCGATGACAGGGATCTTCATGACGTCCTCCGGGTTCGTGCCCGGGCCGGCTGCGCTTGCACACCACGCGGTCGTGGTCTTCATGGCGGTGTCGATCGCTCATCTCGCCGGAGTCGTCGCGCCAGCCTCCGCTGATTCGCCCATCTCCGTGGCGGTGACGTCCGTCCTCGCGATCCTCTGCGAGTGCCTTGCGGTGTGGGGAGCGACCGCAGCTGATGAACGGGCACCAGGAACCGGCGTGATCGTGTTCGGGGTCATCGGGTTCCTCGGCGTCCTGTGTTCGATCGTGCGCATCGACTCTCGTCTGCGCGAGGACTGAGCCGTGCTGCGCCGCGTCGGAGCGCGTGGCGGACGGGCCGTACGCTGGAGTGCGTGACCGAGCGCCTCCCGTCCGACCCCGGTGCCGCGCCGTCGCCACAGCCCTCCCACGAGCGCACGACCAACGGCGTCGGACCCCACCCCGAGCCGTGGCCGGACGACCCGCGACTCGACCCGGAGCTCCTCGCCGAGGGCGACTCCCGCAACGTCGTCGACCGCTTCCGGTACTGGTCGATGGAGGCGATCGTCGCCGAACTCGACACGCGCCGCCACGCCTTCGACGTCGCGATCGAGAACTGGCAGCACGACCTCAACATCGGGTCCATCGTCCGGAGTGCCAACGCGTTCCTCGCCGGCACCGTGCACATCATCGGCCGGCGACGCTGGAACAAGCGCGGCGCCATGGTGACCGACCGCTACCAGCACGTGCGGTACCACCCGGACGTCGCCGCGTTCCTCGAGGCCATGCGCGCCCGACGGCGGCCGGTCGTCGCGATCGACAACCACGGACGCGCCGAGCGCATCGAGACGGCGGCGATCCCGGAGCACTGCGTGTTTCTGTCCGGTCAGGAGGGGGCCGGGCTGACCGACCAGGCTGTGGCCGGGGCCGACCGCGCACCTCGAGATCACGCAGTACGGGTCCACGCGGAGCATCACGCGTCCGGGGGGCGCGGCCATCGTGATGCAAAGCTGGATCGTGCAGCACGCCGTCGACTGACCGGAGCGTCAGGCGTCGCGGGTCAGCAGCACCACGGTCACGTTGTCCTCCGCCCGCTCGGCGGCACGGATCCGGACGGTGTCGAGGAACGCGTGGTGGTCCCGCGTGCGCTCGAGCGTGCGGGCGAGTTCGGTGAGGGTGTCGATCGTGCCGTCGCCGAGGTCGAGCGCTCCGTCGCTGGCCACGAGCAGCGCGTCGCCGGGGTCCAGCGTCAGCCGGGTCACCGCCCTCGGCGCACCGCCGGGGTGGAGGCCGAGCGGGAGGTCGTGCGACCGGACGACCCGGTGCCGTCCGTCGGCCGCCAGGTGCACCACGAGCCCGTGCCCGGCGTCCACCGCCTCCACGGCACCGCTGTCGAACGCCACCCGGGCGTGGAAGAGCGTGGCGAACGCACTCGTCGCCACGAGGTCCTCCGCGAGCGCCGGCTCCGCGGCCCGGACGGCATCCGCGGGGGCCGCGTCCCGGTGCTGGCGCAGAGCCGCCCGGATGCCGGCCGCGAGGATCGCCGCGGGCTGCTCCTTGCCCATGACGTCGGCGAGCGTGACCGTGAGGTGGTCACCGTCGCTCGACCAGTCGTGCAGGTCGCCGCTCGTGTCGCCGTACGGGACGGACACGGCGGAGACCCGGAAGCCACGGACCGCGACGGACGCCGGCGTGAGCGCACCGACGACGTCGAGCAGACGGTCGTGGTGCAGACCCTGGCCGAGGGCCCGCTCCGCCCAGCGCCCGAAGTCGATCAGTGCGGCCTCGTCCGCGAGCGAGAACTCGCGCGGTCGGGTGTCCATCAGGCAGAGGGTGCCGACCGGGACCCCGCCGGGCATGGTCAGTGGGACGCCCGCGTAGAACCGGATGCCGCGGTTCGTCACCCCGGGGAGACCGGCGGTCCGCGGGTCGGCGGTGGTGTCGGTGATGACCGTCGGTTCGACCTGCCGGACGGTGAGCTGGCAGAACGACCAGCCGATCGGCCCGGACACGATCTCGTCCGGGATGTTCGGGGTGAGCGTGTGCAGGAGGTCGTCGTCGAGGACGTTGACGTAGGACAGCGGCACGTCGAAGACCTCGCGCGCGACGCGGACGATCCGCTCGAAGCGCTCGGACGGTGCCGCCCCGACCACGTCGAGGGCCGCCACGAGCGCAGCACGCGTCGAGGCCGTGTCTCCGGTGTCCATCGCCCGCTCTCCTGATCCGTCGCGAACCAGGTCAGGCTACCTCTGGGGTCCGTGTCAGCGCCGTGCGGTCGTGCGCCGCGCCACCAGCCGCGGCTCGACCAGGATCTCCCGCGCCGGGGCACCCGGGTCGGCGATGCGCGCGAGCAGCCGCTCCCCGGCGCCCCGACCGATCTCGACACTGCGGTCGTCGATGCTCGTCAGTCCGACGTAGCGGCTCGCCGCGACCGGGGTGTCGTCGTAGCCGATGACCGACACGTCCTCCGGCACGCGCAGGCCGCGCTCCGCGAGACCGGACAGGGCGCCGATCGCCATCACGTCGTTCGCGGCGAACACCGCCGTGACGTCGGGGTGCGCGTCGAGGAGCACGCCGACGGCCCGCACGCCGGCCTCCTCGGTCGGCTCGCCGGAGAGGACCGCACTGACGACGGACGCACCGGGCCCTGCGGCGGCGATCCGTGCCTCCAGGCCGGTCCGCCGTTCGTCGGAGGCGGCTGACCGCGCGCCCACGAAGCCGATGCGACGGTGGCCGAGGTCGAGGAGGTGCGCAGCGGCGATCGCGCCGCCGGTGCGGTCGTCGTTCGCGACGGTGTCCGCTCGGGGGATCGTGACGCGCCCGCCGGCGACGACGAGCGGCATCGACGCGGGGACCGCGAGGTCCGTGTCCGGCTCGCCCGCGATCACGATCCCCTCGACCCGCATCGACAGGAAGCCCTCCACGGGGGACGCGTCGAGCCCGGTGTTGAGGAACCGGTCGGCGACGACGAGCCGGTGGCCCTGGTCCTGCAGGGACTCGCGGAGGCCGGTGAGCAGGTCGACGAACCACTGGTTCCGGAAGTCGTCGAGGACCACGCCGATCGTGCGGCTCCGCGTGCCGGCGAGGGCGACGGCCGCGGTCGAGGGACGGTAGTCGAGCTCCTGGATCGCCCGCAGGACGGCGGCTCGCCGCTGGTCGCTGACCCGGGGGGAGCGCTGGAGCACGAGGGAGACGAGCGACTTGGAGACGCCCGCCCGCGCGGCGACGTCGTAGATGGTCGCCGGCTTGCCGCCGGCGCGCTTGCCGTCGCCCATGATCGGCATCGACCTCCTGGTGTCCGTGTCGATCCTAGCGGGGGTGTCCCGGGTGCTGCAGTCGTGACATTTCAGTTCGACCGCCCGGCTCGTGGCCTGTCCGTCGACCGGACGTCGGCGTCCGGCTCGTGCTGATCGGCGGCGCACAACCGAAGTCACCTCGAACCGGACGAATGCGCGGTTCGAGGTGACTTTGGTTGTGCGGCGGCCGAGCGTGCGGCGGCCGGACCCCGCGGCGCTGCTAGCCGATCAGGCTCGGCCGCAGGTCGCGCAGCGTGCGGCTCCGGGTCTGCCGGGCCGTCACGACGTACGACACGAGCAGCGCGCCGAGCAGCCAGCAGAGCAGGATGCCCGTGTCCGACCAGGCAGTGGCCGCCGAGCCGCCGTACATCGTCTGCCGGATCGCGTCGACCGAGTAGGTCATCGGCAACGCGAAGTGCAGCGCCGCCAACGGCCCCGGCAGCGTCTGCCACGGGAACGTCCCGCCGGCGGTCACGAGCTGGACGAGCATGAGCACGAGGCCGAGGAACTGCCCGACCGACCCGAGCAGCACGTTGAGCGCCATGATGATCGCCGCGAACGTCGCCGAGGCGAGCACCATGATGCCGATCGTCGGACCGGCCTGGACCACGTTCAGGTCGAGCGCGAACCGGACGATGAGGAACAGCGCCACCATCTGCACGACCCCGAGGAGTGCGGGGGTGAGCCAGCCGCCGAGCACCACGCGGAGCGGCTTCCGCACGGCGGTGATCGCCCGCTTCGAGATCGGCTTCAGGATGAGGAACAGCGCGTACATGCCGATCCAGGCCGCGAGCGAGATGAAGAACGGTGCGAGGCCCGCGCCGTAGTTGCCCGCCGACGCCACGTTGTCGTCGCCGACCTTGACCGGGTCGGAGATCACGGACGCCTGGGCTTCCCGCGACGACGCGGTGGACGACGGGATCTTCGTGCGACCCTCGTCGAGCTCGTCCGCGAGCTTCGTGGACCCGCTCTCGAGCTTCGTCAGGCCGGACGCGAGCGACTTCGCGCCGTCGTCGGCCGATGCCGCACCGGTGGCGAGCCGGGAGGCGCCGCTCGACAGGGTCGGGGCCGCTGCCGCGAGCTTCGACGTCCCCGCTGCGACCTGCGACGCACCGTTCGACAGGGTCGACGCGCCGTCGGCCGCCGAGGCGATGCCCGACGAGAGCTCGGGAGCCTTCGCGGCGAGGGTGGAGGTGCCCGCTGCGAGCCGGTCCGACCCGTCGGAGGCCTGCTGGATGCCCGAGGTCAGGGCCGGGGCCTTCGCCGCGAGGTCGGATGCGCCGGCGGCGACCTTCGCGCTCCCGGTCTTCAGGTCCTCGATGCCGGTCGACACCGCGGACGCGCCCGTGCCGAGCGTGGTGGAACTCGTCCGCAGCTGTTCCAGCGCGGCCACCAGCTGCGCCTTCTGGTCGGCGTCGAGCACGGTCGACGCCTCGACCACCGGCTCGAGCTGGGATGCCAGCGCGGGGGACTGCGCCGCCAACTGCTGTACGCCGGCGAGGAAGGGCGCAGCGTCGTCGGCCAGCTTCGCGTTGCCGTCCGCGACGGCCGTGGCGCCCTCGGACAGCGTCGATGTCCCCGAGGGCAGCGCCGCGCTCGCGTCCCGGAGCTGGTGCAGCCCGCTCTGGAGCTGCTTCGCGCCCGTGTCCAGCTGCTTCGTCTGCGACGGCAGCGCGGCCGTCTGCCGCTGGGCGTCGGACAGACCGGACGCCAGCTTCGACGCCCCCGTCGCGACCTGCTGTGCGCCGCTGTCGAGCTGCGCGGTCTGCGACGGCAGGTCCTCCGTGCCCGCCGCGAGTTCCGACGCCCCGGACGAGAGCTGCCCCGTGCCGTCCGCGAGCCGGTCGGCCCCGTCCTTCGCGCTCGTCGCACCGGACGCGAGCTGCCCGGCACCGTCGACGGCGTCGCCGAGGCTGTCCCGCACGTCCGCGAGGCCGACGAGCAGGGACTTCGCCGCCTGCTTGCCGACCCGCTCGGCCACGGCGGTCCGCATGGTCTTGCCCGCTTGCTCCGCGATGGTCGACGCGAGGTACGAGTTCGTGTCGGCGGTCGTCATCGTGAGCTTCGCCCGGCGAGGGTCGTCCGACTGCGCCGAGACGAGCGCGGCCGAGAAGTCGTGCGGGATGGTGACGACGAAGTCGTACGTGCCGTTGCGCACGCCCGAGCGCGCGTCGGCCGCGGAGGTCTCGGTCCACTTGAAGTCGCCGCCGTCGATCGCCTCCTTCGCGACGTCCTTGCCGTAGTCGACGCGGTCGCCGTCGAGCGTGGCCCCGGCGTCCTGGTCGACGATCGCGGCGGGGACCTGGTCGAGCTTCGCGTACGGGTCGCGGTTCGCCCACAGGTAGGCGCCGCCGTAGAGCAGCGGCACGCACATCAGCGCGATGAACGCGAGTCGGGCGAGGGGGGTGGCGGTGAGCCGCGCGAGCTCCGCGCGGACGAGCGAGGTGGTGGTCACGTCAGGACGCTTCCTGGAGGCGCGGGTCGTCTCCGTCGTTCCGGGCCGCGTCGTCGGGGCTCTGGTCTTCCGTTGGGGTGGGGATGGTGTCGAGGAGGGCGGAGGCGGTCTGGGCCGCCGCCTTCGAGGTCACGAGCAGGACGGTGACGCCGCGGAGGGCGACGTCGCGCACGACGGCGAACCAGTCCTCGACGGCGCCGCCGTGCCGCTCCGGCGAGGTGATCACGAGTCCGGAGACGCCCTCGCGCAGCAGGGCGAGCTCGACGAGCAGGCGCACGCGGACCTCCGTCGGGACGCGCTGGACGTGCGTGTCGGCGAACCGGGTGATCCCGAGCGAGTCGAGCACGGTGTCGACGTGCTCCCGGGACGGGCGCTGCCCGGCGTACGCCAGTTCTTCGCGCACGATGCGGCGGCAGCTCATCACCGGGAAGGGCTCCGCGACGCCGGGGGTGTCGACGAGGGCGAACGCGCGTCGGACGGCTGCTGGGTCCTCGTGGCCGTCGACGAGCACGCGGCCCCGGTCGGGACGCATCCGGCCGCCGGCGACGAGCGAGGCGAGCACCGGCGCCTGTTCGGTCTCGACGGCGACGATGCCCGGTCGTCCGGGGCCGGCCACGGCCGACACGGTCGGCAGTGCGGCACCGGGCTCGTCGCCGATGCCGACGTGGTCGAGTTCGAGCGTGGTCATGCGGCGGGCTCCTGGGTGGTGGTGTGCGCGGGGGCGGGTTCGGAGAGCAGCGCGGTACGCCAGTCGATGCCGGCCATGCCGAGCGCCGAGAGGACGACCATCCGGCGGCCGTCCTCGTCGCTCGTGCCGGACCGGGTCGCCTCGTCGAGGACCGCGATGCAGGCGCCCTCGACGAGGCGACCGAGGGTCGCCGCGTCGACGTCGTCGCGCATGCTGCCGTCGGCGATCCCGAGCGCGCAGGCGTCCCGGACCTGGGCGCGCAGCGGTTCGAAGACGGCGGCGACCGCCTCGATGAACGGACCGCGGACGGCGACGCGCGCCATCGAGCGGACGTGCGAGACCTCGCTCCAGAGCGTCACGGCGATCGCCGCGACCCGGGCGGCCGGCGGGAGGTCGGCGAGGTCCGAGGTGGAGGGCATGGCCGCGGCGATCCGTGCTGCCCCGGCGGTGACGACCTCGCGCACGAGGTCGTCCCGGGACGGGAAGTGTCCGTACACCGCACGGCGGGAGAGTCCGGCGGCCGCGGCGATCGTCTCGAGGCCGGCGTCCGGGTCGCGCTGGAGTTCGGCCTTCGCCGCCTCGATCAGTGCGGCCCGGTTCTCGGTGGCGTCGCGGCGGGGCGCGCGGACGGGGGGGACGGGGGTGTTCACGGGCCCATCGTAATAACTTGCACAGCGCTGTGCAAGTTGTCCTACGCCGTCCCCGAACGGGTGTCGGTCCTCCGAAGTGGGGACTAGGCGGCCTGAGAGGAACCGCATAGCTTCACAGGAATTCCACGAGAACCACGGACAGAGCCAGGAGTGCGCCCTTTGAACCGTGCAACACCGAACCCCGACCCGACACCACGCCGACTCACCCGCGTCCTGACCGCCGGCATCGCCGCCGCGGCCCTGGCGTGCGGTGGGCTCGCGGTCGGCGGCGCAGCAGTCGCCGCGCCCGCCAGCCACACCGGCGTGTCCATCCCCGGGCTGAAGCTCGCGCAGCCGCTGCGTGACGCCAAGCCCACCAAGACGGTCACCGCGTTCGTGCGGACGACCGGCAAGGGCGCGCTCGAGGTCGACGCCCAGGCGAAGGGCGGGGACCTCACCCGCTCGAAGGCCCCGTCCGCACAGGCGAAGCAGCGCGTGCAGGCGATCAAGTCGACGACCGAGGCCGTGCGCGCCGCCGTGCAGAAGGCCGACAAGCGCTCGACCGAGCTGTACACGACCGAGTACACCGTCCCCGGTGTCGCCGTCGTCGCGGACGTCGCGGCCCTCCAGGAGATCGCGAAGCGCTCCGACGTCGAGAGCATCATCCCGCTCACGCCGAAGAAGATCGTCGAGCCGACCGTCAGCGCCGACGCCTCGGCCGCGCCCTCCGGCGTCGACCCGAGCACGGCGAAGGCCGGTGCCGACGGCGTCGCGCCGAAGAACGCCGCGAGCGACGTCTACACCCGGGCGCTCAACGCCTGGACGCAGACCGGCCACACGGGCAAGGGCGTCAACGTCGCGGTGCTCGACACCGGACTCGACTACACGCAGGCCGACTTCGGCGGCCCCGGCACGGCCGAGGCCTACCAGGCCGCGCTCGACTCGACCGCGGCGCCGGCCGACGGCTCGTACGACCCGCAGAAGTTCCTCGGCGGGTACGACTTCGCCGGCCCGACCTACAACGCGGACCCGAGCGACCCGGACAGCTACCAGCCGGTCCCCGAGCCGGACGACAACCCCATCGACGGCAAGGGCGGCGACCACGGGACGCACGTCTCCGGCACCGTCGCCGGGTACGGTCTCACCGCCGACAAGCAGACCTTCGACGGCGACTACACGAAGCTCACCGCCCAGCAGGTCCAGGACATGTGGGTCGGTCCCGGCACCGCGCCCGAGGCGGGCCTCTACGCCCTGAAGGTGTTCGGTGACGGCGGCGGTTCGACCGACCTCACCGGTGCCGCGCTCGACTGGGTCGGCCAGGCGCTCACCGAGGGCAAGGACATCAACGTCCTGAACCTCTCGCTCGGCTCCGACTACGGTGCGCCGGACGACCCCGACAACGCCAAGATCGACGCCCTCACCGCCCGCGGTGTCCTCCCGGTGATCGCCTCCGGCAACGCCGACGACTTCACCGACATCGGTGGTTCCCCGGGGACCGCCGAGGGTGCGCTGACCGTCGCCGCGAGCGCGACCGGCCAGTCCCTCTACGACGGTGTCGAGGCCACGGCCCCGAGCGACGTCGCGAAGACCTGGCGCGGGCAGTACTCGCAGGACTACCAGGGCACGCTCCCGGTCGAGGGCGACGTCGCCGTCCCGACCACGGACATCGACGGCTGCAAGCCCTTCACCGGGGCGGACGCCGCGGCGATCGCCGGCAAGGTGGCGTGGCTGAAGTGGACCGACGGCGCGCTCGAGTGCGGGTCGAAGACCCGCTTCGACAACGTCGCCGCCGCAGGCGGCGTCGGCGTGCTCCTCGCGGGTACGGTCAACACCTTCGACTCGGGCATCGCCGGGAACGCGACCATCCCGGGAGCCGAGCTGACCAAGGACAGCGTCACGGGCCTCCAGGCCGCCGCGAAGGCGGGGACCCTGCACGTGCGCTTCGCGGACGAGCTCGAGGGCTTCGAACTCGCCACCGACCCCGAGGCCGTGAACACGCTCGCGTCGTTCACCAGCCGGGGTGTCCACGGTTCCTTCGGTGACATCGTCAAGCCGGACATCGCGGGCCCCGGCGTCAACGTCATCTCGGCCGCCAACGGCACCGGTGACGGGCGCATGTCGATGAGCGGCACGTCCATGGCGACCCCGGACGTCGCGGGCATCGCGGCGCTCACGTTCGAGGCGCACCCGACCTGGTCGGCACCGGACGTCAAGGCAGCGCTGATGAACACCGCGACGCACGACGTCAAGGACGGCTCCACCACGGCGACCCTGCTCCGCCAGGGCACCGGCAGGGTCGACGCGCTGCAGGCGGTCAACGCCGACACGACGGTCCGGAGCGTGCAGAACGGCCAGCTCGTCACCGCCTCGTTCGGTGTCGTCGAGGTCGCGGCCAGCACGTCCGAGAAGCGGTCGCTGCTGATCGAGAACACGGACTCCGTGGCGCACACCTACGACGTGGCCTACCAGTCGCGCGTGGCACAGCCCGGCGTCGCGTTCTCGCTCAGCACGAAGCGCGTCACCGTCCGTGCCGGTGGCGGTGCCGTCGTCGACCTGACGATGACGGTCGCCGACCCGACGAAGCTCCGCCGGGTGATCGACCCCACGCAGGAGGCCGTCCAGCTGGGGCTACCAGCGCGAGTTCGTCGCCGCGGCGACCGGGCTCGTGACGTTCACCCCGACCGACTCGTCGCTCGACGCGCTGCGCGTCGGCACCTACGCGGCGCCGAAGCCGACGAGCTACGTCAAGGGCCACACGGCGACCTTCACGAAGACCCGTGTCGCGGACGTCGAGCTGACCGGGCGCACGCTCGACCAGGGCGGCCTCACCACCGGGTACCACGCGGCCGTCGCGCCGTTCGTGCTCGGCGGCACGGACGCTGCGGAGTCGTTCCCGGACGGGTCGGCGAAGCAGTCGCTCCAGGCTGCCGACGTGCGCTCCTACGGCGCCAGCTACGACAAGGCCTCGGACGTCCTGTCGTTCGGTGTGCAGACGGCCGGTCCCGACGCCAACCCCGGCGCCGTGACCAACGTCGAGGTGTACATCGACGTGGACGGTGACGGCACGGACGACTTCCTGGTCTACGACGCCAAGTCCTCTGCGGTCGACGCCACCTTCGTCACGACGATCGACCTCGCCAAGGCCGCGTCCGACGACCCGGACGTCGACCCCGTGGTCGACGCCTACCCGCTGAACGGCGGCGCGCCCGGTCAGGACGTCAACACCTTCGACAGCTCCGTCAAGGTGCTGCCGGTGACGGCCTCCCTGATCGGTGCGACCGGCAAGCTCACCTACCGGGTCGAGACGGAGTCGGCGTACGCGCCGGGTGCCGCGACGACCGGCTCGTCCGTGGTGGACGTGACCGAGCCGACGACGTTCGACGTCGCGAAGCCCGCGCTCACCTTCGCGCAGGGCGGCACCGGTGGGACGCTCTTCGCCGACCAGGGCTCCCTCCAGGTGACCCGTGCCGCCGGTGTGACCGACGCCCAGGTCCTGCTCCTGCACCTCGACAACGGGGTCAGCAAGCAGGCCCAGGTCGTCGCCACGAAGGTCGTGCCGAAGCTGACGCTCGTGAAGGGCAGCAGCGTCACGATCAGCGGCAAGGCCAAGGTCGGGCAGCGCCTGACCGCGGCCCACGGCACCTGGGACGCGAAGGGCGTCACGTACCAGTACCAGTGGTTCCGGAACGGGAAGGCCATCGGGAAGGCGACCGCGTCGAGCTACAAGGTCGCCTCGGCCGACGTCGGCTCGACGCTGACGGTGCGCGTGTACGCCAAGGCCAAGGGGTACGTCGACGGATCGTCCACCTCGAAGCCGACCGCGAAGGTCACGAAGTAGTCGGACGGTTCGCCCGGAGTGCGCTGACGGGACAGGTAGTTAGACAAACTAGTTGTTCTCTGGGATGGTGATCGCATGCGAACGCAGAGCGAGATCAAGCAGCTCCGGGCGAACCCCATGGAGTGGCGTCGACGGGGACTCACCCCGCCCGACGTGATCCAGGCCATGGTCGAGGAACGGCTCCGCGAGCCGGGCCACAGCCAGCCGGTCGGGGATCCCGCCTACGCGGACTTCTTCCGCAGCTGACGCTGCGGCAGCGGTCGCGATCCGGGCGCGACCGTGCAACCAACGGGAGGCGCGGTGCCAGGTGGCACCGCGCCTCCCGTCCGTCTGTCCGGACGGTGGCGGGCAGGTGGCCAGCCGATAGACTCGGGTGGACCACCGGCCGGAACGGCCGCGTGCGGTCCTCCGCCAACGTGAGGAGAACCAGATGCCCGCAGCAGTCATCATCGGCGCCCAGTGGGGCGACGAGGGCAAGGGGAAGGCCACCGACCTCCTCGGGTCCCGCATCGACTACGTCGTCAAGTTCAACGGCGGGAACAACGCCGGCCACACGGTCGTCGTCGGCGGCGAGAAGTACGCGCTCCACCTGCTGCCGTCCGGCATCCTCACGCCCGGCGTCACCCCGATCATCGGCAACGGCGTCGTCGTCGACCTCGAGGTGCTGTTCCAGGAACTCGACGCGCTCCGCGCCCGCGGCGTCGACACGTCGAGGCTGCTCGTGTCCGCGAACGCGCACGTCATCACGCACTACCACCGCACCATCGACAAGGTGACCGAGCGGTTCCTCGGCAAGCGCCAGATCGGCACCACCGGTCGCGGCATCGGCCCGACCTACGCCGACAAGATCAACCGCGTCGGCATCCGCATCCAGGACATCTTCGACGAGAACATCCTGCGGCAGAAGGTCGAGGCGGCCCTCGACCAGAAGAACCACCTGCTCGTGAAGGTCTTCAACCGCCGGGCGATCGACGCGGACGAGGTCGTCGAGTCGCTCCTGTCCTTCGCGGACCGGCTCCGCCCGATGGTCGCGGACACCGCCCTCGAGATCCACCGCGCACTCGAGCGCGGCGACACCGTGTTGTTCGAGGCCGGCCAGGCGACCATGCTCGACGTCGACCACGGCACCTACCCGTTCGTGACGTCCTCGTCCGCGACGGCCGGTGGTGCCGCGACGGGCTCCGGCATCGGGCCGGGCAAGCTCGAGCGGATCATCGGCATCGTCAAGGCCTACACGACCCGCGTCGGCGCCGGGCCGTTCCCGACCGAGCTGTTCGACGAGTCGGGGGAGTTCCTCCGCGCCAACGGCTTCGAGTTCGGCACGACCACCGGCCGCCCGCGTCGCTGCGGTTGGTACGACGCCCCGATCGCCCGGTACACGGCGCGCATCAACGGCGTGACCGACTTCGTGCTGACCAAGCTCGACGTGCTCACCGGCCTGGAGACCATCCCGGTGTGCGTCGCGTACGAGGTCGACGGGGAGCGCGTGGACGAGGTCCCCGTGAACCAATCGGACTTCCACCACGCGAAGCCGATCTACGAGGAGTTCCCCGGCTGGACCGAGGACATCACCGGAGCCCGGTCGTTCGAGGACCTGCCGGCGAACGCCCAGTCGTACGTCCTGGCCGTGGAAGCGATGTCGGGCGCGCGGATCTCGGCGATCGGGGTCGGCCCCGGCCGTGACGCGATCGTCGTGCGGCACGACCTGCTCGGCGCCGCCTGAGCATGCGGGTCCTGTTCGTCTGCAGTGGCAACATCTGCCGGTCGCCGCTCGGAGCACAGGTACTCGTCGCCCGGCTCGGCCCGGACG
>NZ_BACW01000521.1:0-11972 GCF_000333315.1 Curtobacterium sp. B8 | reverse complement strand
GCCTGTTTCGCCTGCTCCTCGATCGCGGCGAGGGCGCGGGTCTTCTGCTCGTCGGTGAGGTCCTCGGCGTACTGCAGCGCCCAGTCGTCGTCCTGCCACCGGTAGTAGCGCGTCCCGCAGGTCGGCAGGAGGTGGAGGTCCTCGAGCGTGAGGCCCTCGCGGTCACGGAGCGGGGTCACGAGCTGCTGCTCGAACTGGTGGAAGTTGCCGCCGGAGATCACGGCGACCGGCACGACCTCGAGCAGGGACGCGAAGGTCTCGAGCATGCGGGGGTCGAGCGGCGACTTCGACGGGGCGAGGGTGTCGTCCAGGTCGAAGGCGACGAGGCGGGGCGTGGTCATGTGCACGATCCTGCCAGAGCCGCGCCGACGAGACGCCGGGTGCGACGGGTGTCGGCTCAGGGCCGGTGCGACGCCGGCACCCGTCGCGGGCGTCCGTGATGTCCGTGTACCCGTGTCCGTACATGCCACGCGGCCGCACCCCTGGACCCGGGGTGCGGCCGCGCACGGTGGACGCGGGGCTCACTCCTTGACGAGCACGACCTCGTCGAGCGGCAGCCGCGTGCGCGGGGCGACCTCGCGCTCCGCAGCCTTGTCGTCGAGCTGCGACGGGTCGGTCACCGTACCGATCGCCGACACCGTGTACGGGAGGAAGCGCTCCGGCAGGTCGAACGCCGCGCGGAGACCGGCCGCGTCGATGCCCGCCATCTGGTGGACGTGCAGTCCCTCGGCGTGCGCCTGGACCGTCAGCGCCGCGAGGGACTGGCCGAGGTCGTACTGCGCGAACGGACGCTCGTCGCCGTCCTCGGTCACGGTCTCGAGCACCCCGACCACGAGGGCGCTCGCACGGAAGGCCCACGCGGCGTTGAAGCCGAGGAGGTTCTCGTTGATCTTCCGGAAGGTCTCGGTGCCGCGGCGTCCCGCGATGAAGCGGCGGGGCTGGTGGTTCATCGCGGACGGTGCCCAGCGAGCAGCCTCGAGCAGGGCGTCGAACGGTGCGTCGTCGATCGTGGCGCTCTCGTCGTAGGAGCGCGGGCTCCACCGTTCCTCGAGGAGCGGCACGAGGGGCTGGCTGGAGTCGGTCGAGCGGGTGAGCGTCTGCGAGGTCATGGTGCGTGCAACGGTATCCGGCGCGGACGCATTTCCGGGCTGAACGACGTCACATGAAGCCGAGGTGCCAGGATGGTCGGGATGGGTGGCGTGTTGACCGGGTTCGCGATCATCGGCGCGATCATCGCCGCCGGGTACGTCGTCGGGCGCACCGGCCTGCTCGGGCAGCACGCGCAGTTCGTGATGGGGCGCCTGGCGTTCTTCGTGCTCATGCCGTGCCTGCTGTTCCACACGATCGCGACGGCCGACATCGCCGCGCTGCTGTCCCCGATGCTCTGGGTGTCGCTCGTCAGCGCGCTCGTCGTGGCGCTGGGGGCGGCGCTCGTCTTCCGGCTGGTGCTCCGCCGTCCGGTGGCGACGACCACGGTGGGCGCACTGGCGTCGAGCTACGTGAACGCGAACAACATCGGCCTGCCCGTGGCGGTGTACGTACTCGGACAGGCCACCGCGGTCGTGCCGGTGATCCTGCTCCAGCTCATCGTGCTCGCACCGATCGCCCTGACCGTCCTCGACACGGCCACCGCGGGCGCGGGGAGCCTCGCGCGTCGGATCGCCGGGCCGTTCCGGAACCCGATCATCATCGCGTCGCTCGTCGGCCTGGCGTGCTCGGCGCTGCACGTCGAGCTGCCCGCTCCCGTGCTCGAGCCGTTCTCGCTCGTGGGAGCTGCCGCGGTGCCGGTCGTCCTGCTGTCCTTCGGCATGAGCCTGCACGGTGCGACGCCGCTGCGGGACCCGTCGATCCGGACGGACGTCCTCGTCGCCTCGGCGATCAAGCTCGTGGTGATGCCGACGGTGGCGTTCGTCCTCGCCCGGTCGGTGTTCGGGCTCGGCGACCAGGACGTGTTCGTGCTGACGACGCTCGGGGCGCTGCCGGCCGCGCAGAACGTGTTCAACTACGCGCAGCGGTACGGGGCGGCCGTGCCGGTGGCGCGGGACGTCGTGCTCCTCACGACCGTCGGGTCCGTGCCGGTGCTCGTCGCGATCGCGGCGCTGCTGCACCCGTAGGCCGCGGCGCGCGTGCGCGTGGCTCGGCGGCGCGTGCGCATGGTGCGAGGTTGCGCACACGGTGCGGGGGTTGGTTCCTCGCACGGTGTGGGGAAGCTCGCACGGTGCGGACGGGAGGTGCGTGGCGGGGGCGCACCGTGCCTCCCGTCGGGTGGTGGGCGCGGACGCGCCGGGGGCGAGCGGGTGCTGCGGACGGTGCGAGGTTGCGCACACGGTGCGGGGGTTTGTGCCTCGCACGGTGTGGGGAAGCTCGCACGGTGCGGACGGGAGGCGCGTGGCGGGGTCGCACCGTGCCTCCCGTCGGGTGGTGGGCGCGGACGCGCCGGGGGCGCACGTGCGCGTGCGCGCGTGCGCATGGTGCGAGGTTGCGCACACGGTGCGGGGGTTTGTGCCTCGCACGGTGTGGGGAAGCTCGCACGGTGCGGACGGGAGGCGCCGGACGGGAGGCGCGTGGCGGGGTCGCACCGTGCCTCCCGTCGGGTGGTGGGCGCGGACGCGCCGAGAGCGAGCGGGTGCTGCGGACTCTTCACGCGCTCGTAGCCTGCGCCGCGGACGGCGCGCGTACCGTGGCGGTCACGACCACGAGGAACGGGAGACCACGATGGACACGATGGCGATGATGAAGACCATGTCGTCAGACGCGATGCCGATGGCGATGGACATGGAGATGATGCAGGACACGATGATGGCGATGAACGCCGCGTCGATGGCCGCGACCATGTGCTCCGCCTCCGACATGCGCACGGGCGGCGAGATGGCCACCTGCGCGGCGATGTGCTCGAACACGGCGATGCTCGCGGACACCGGCATGCGCATGATGATGCGTCCGATGGGCATGGACGCCGAGGCCATGCGCACGATGCTCGCCGCCTGCGTGGCGATGGGCACGGCGTGCGCAGCGGAGTGCCGGCAGCACGCGGACATGGACGAGTCGTGCCGCTACTGCGCGATGGCGTGCGACGAGATGGTCGCCGAGTGCCGGGCGATGATGGACGCGATGCCCGTCTGACGACGTGACCCCCGCGTTCGGCGGGCCGTGCTCAGCCGAGGCGGTCAGGCGGCCCGAGCGGTCGTGCGGACCCCGCCGGAGCTGAGGAGCTCAGCCACCGGATGGTGGGCGACCGGGGCCCCGACGGACGCGAGGGCGTCGGCGTCCGCCACCCGGAGCCGGGTCACCGCGCCGTCGAGGAACGCGACGACGAGGTGAGCCTCGTGCGCCTCGACGACGATGCCGTCACGCCACGCGGCGGGGTTGGCGTCGGCCATGACGCGCTGGATCGGGAGGACGGTCGTGCGGGACATGGCTTCACCTGCTCTCGAGAGCGGCGACGGTGCGTCGCCGGTGCAGGAAACCTACGTCCGCCCCGGGCCGTCGACAACGGCGGCGGACGCCGGGCGTAACAGAGCAGCACGCGGTGCGGTGTCGCTGTGCTCCGAGCGGTGCCGCTGTGCTCCGAGCGGTGCCGCTGTGCTCCGAGCGGTGCCGCTCGGGCGTCAGAAGATCATCGGCCGGTCGTCGTCGAGCGAGGTGTCCAGGTCGAGGTCGACCGACACCGGCACGTGGTCGCTCGGCGCGTCGCCCTTGCGCTCGTTGCGGTGGATCGCGGCGTCGGTCACCACGTCGGCGAAGGCCTGGGAACCGAGCACGAAGTCGATGCGCATGCCCTCGTTGCGGGGGAAGCGGAGCTGCTTGTAGTCCCAGTACGTGTAGCCGTCCGGCACGATCGGCCGGACGACGTCCTGCAGCCCGCGCTCCTCGAACGCACGGAACGCGGCGCGCTCGGGTTCGCTCACGTGCGTGGCGCCCTCGAACACCCGCACGTCCCAGACGTCCTGGTCGAGCGGCGCGACGTTCCAGTCGCCCATGAGCGCCAGCGGCAGTTCCGGGTCGTCGGACAGCCACTCCGCGGTGCGGTCGGCGAGCTGCGCGAGCCAGTCGAGCTTGTACGTGTAGTGCGGGTCGCCGAGCTCGCGACCGTTCGGCACGTAGAGGCTCCAGAGGCGGACACCGTCGACCGTGACGCCGATCGCGCGGGCCTCGACGGGGAGGTCCGGGCCCTCGTGGCCCTTGAGGAAGCCGGGCTGCCCGGGGAAGTCGCGCGTGACGTCCTCCATCGGCAGCCGGCTGGCGAAGGCGACGCCGTTCCACTGGTTCAGGCCGTGCGCCTCCACCTGGTAGCCGGCCGCCTCGAACGCCTCGGTCGGGAACTGCTCCGGCTTGCACTTGATCTCCTGCATGCCGAGGACGTCGACGTCCTCACGCACGAGCCAGTCGACGATCCGCCCCACTCGGGTGCGGACGGAGTTCACGTTCCAGGTCGCCACGCGCATGGTCCGAACCTACCGGTCCCTCCCCGGCCGGATGGTGTTCGCTGGGGTGCACCACCGGATCAGATCGGAGACCACCATGGCACCCACCACGGACCGCGTCGACGGGCCCACCACCGGCTCGCCGACGACGCAGGTCACCACCAAGGGCAGGACGATCATCGACGACGCGGTCGTCGCGAAGGTCGCCGGCATCGCCGCCCGCGACGTGCCCGGCGTGCACGCCCTCGGCGGCAACGCGGCCCGGGCGTTCGGCGCGATCCGCGACGCCATCGGTTCCAGCGCCCTCGGGCAGGGCGTCCGCGTCGAGGTGGGTGAGACGCAGGCCGCGGTCGACGTCACCATCGTCGTCGAGTACCCGGTCCCGATGATGGAGGTCGCCTCGGCCGTCCGTGCTGCCGTGACCACCGCCGTCACCGACCTGGTCGGGCTCGAGGTCACCGAGGTCAACGTGGCGATCAACGACGTCGAGATCCCCGGACTGCCCGCCGCGACCGAGGACGCCGAGGGCCGCGTGCGATGAACGCCACCGTGGTCGGCGCCGGGGTCGGCGCCGTGCTCGCGATCGTCGCCGTCACGCTCGGCTTCTGGGCGTTCGTGGTGGTGGCGGTCGCCATGCTCGTCGGGGCCCTGGTGGGTCGGATCGTGAGCGGCGACCTCGACGTCCGCCGCCTCGCCGACGTCCTCCGCGGACGCCGGAGCTCGTCGTGAGTCCCGCCGTCGTCGCCGGCGGTCCCGGCAGCGGCGGCGTCGTCCCCGGTTGGGACCGCATCGGTTCGGCCGCGCTCGTGCACACGGCCCAGGCCGTCGCCGCCGAGGCGCTCCGCGCGCCCCTCCGGGACGTTCGCGCCCGGGTCACCGGCGACGGGCGCGGTTCGCTGTCGGTCGAGGTCACCGCCCCGCTGCGCGTCCCCGTGCTCGGCTCCGGCGCGGTGCCGACCGAGCCCGTGCTCGTCACCACGCACCGCGCCCGGGGCACCATCGCGGACCGGGTCCACGCCATCACGGGACGCCAGGTCGACCGGGTCGACGTCACCTACGCCTCGTCGGTCGTCGACGTCCCCCGGAGGGTCCGGTGAGCGCCGCCGCTCCACGCGACGTCGACGTGCCGCGCGCCGCCCCGGACGACCGGGTCCACCGCCGCGTGCTCCGTCGCGAGACGACGGCGTCCCGCTCGGGGACCGTCGTCGTCGCGATGCTGCTCGTCGTACTCCTCGCCGCCGTCGTGGTGGTCGCCGCGTCGGCCGTCCTGCTCGGCCAGCGGGTGCTCGGCGTCGACCCACGCGCGGTCGTCGACGCGGCTGCGCGGGCGCCCGGCGGGCTCGACACGACCGTCGTCGTCACCGTCGGCGCCGTCGTCGCGGTCCTCGGGCTGACCCTGCTGCTCCGGGGTCTCCTGCCGAAGCGCCTGCCCCGGCACACGATGCCGTCCGAGCGGCTCGCGGTCATCGTGGACGACGAGGTGCTCGCCTCCGCCGTGGCCCGCGCCGCCCGCTCGGCGACCCGGCTCGGACCCGACGCGGCCGTCGGCACCGTCGGGCGCCGGACCGTGGACGTGGTCCTCCGCCCGGCCGCCGGCGTGGACGTCCCCGTGCTCGACGCCACCGACGCCGTGCAGCGCGAGCTCGACGCCGTCGCCGCACAGCCGACCGTCACCGCGCACGCCCGTGTCCAGCCGACCGGGAGGGTGGACGGGTGAACGCGACGAACCGTGTCCTCGGACGCATCGCCCTGGTGCTCGTCGGGCTCGCCCTGCTGGGCGTCGGGGTCGTGACCGTGCTCGTGCCGACCGTCCCGGCCGTCGCGGCGGTGTGGCAGGACGTCGCCCGGGCGGGGCTCGCCGACCTCGGCCCCGGAGCGGCACGGCAGGCCTCGATCGCGGCGTGGACGGCGCTCCTCGGCGGGGCCGTCGTGCTCGGCGTCCTCGCCCTCGTGGTGCTCAGCACGCTCGGCGGCGGGCGGACCGGCACGGTCGTCGAGGACGACGGCGGCGCGGACGGTGTCGCCGGCTCCGTGCGGATCGAGGCCGCGGCGGTCCAGCACGCGCTGTCCTCGGCGATCGGCGACCTGCCCCAGGTGGCCTCGCTCGCGGTCGACGTCTACCGGGTCCGGGGGCGTCGGGCCGTCCGCATCCGTGTCCGGCCCCGCCGGGGTGCGGGACCGCGGGAGCTCACCGAGCGTGTCGAGGCCGTCGTCGCGGACCTCGACGCGGTGCTCGGGGAGCGGCTGCCCGTGCTGCTCGAGATCGCGCGCGGGGGAGCGGGGTCGGGGAAGCCGGACCGCGTGCACTGACGCCGGCGGCGGCGCCGGCGCTGGCGGTGGCGCCTGCCGGTGCCGGTGCGGTGTGCTGGCGCACAACCGAAAGCACCCCGAACCACGCGATCACGCGGTTCGGGGTGCTTTCCGTTGTGCGAGCGCGGGCGCGGGCGCCCGCGCTCGCGGCCGGGCGCTGCCCGCGAGCGCGCGGCGGCGGGGCGCTGCGCGGGCGCGCGGCCGCCCGCCGCCTGCGCGCGGCGCTCGGCTAGAACGCGACGCCGCGCGCCGCGAAGAACGGCACCGGGTCGGTGGTGGTCCCGCCCGTGTGCACCTCGATGTGCGAGTGGCAGCCCGTCGAGTTGCCGGTCGAGCCCACGAGCGCGATGAGCTGTCCGGCCGAGACCTGCTGGCCGGGCGACACCCGGAACCCGCCGTTCACGATGTGGCCGTAGGCGGTCTGGTAGCCGCCCGCGTGGGAGATGCGGACGTAGTTGCCGTAGCCGCCGTACCACCCGACGTAGTCGACCGTGCCGGCAGCCGCCGCGACGATCGCACTCGAGCACGCACTCCCGAGGTCGACGCCCTCGTGGAAGATCACGCCGCCGTGGATCGGGTGCACCCGGTACCCGTACGGGCTCGTGATCCAACCGCTCGCGGGCCGCACCCAGCCGGTGCCGGAGCCGGACCCGGCGGAGCCACCGGACGAACCGCCGCTCGACCCGCTCGACCCACCCGACGAACCCCCGCTCGACCCGCCGCCGCTGTTCGCCGCGGCTGCCCGCGCGCGTTCGGCGGCCGCGGCGCGCTCGGCTGCTTCACGCGCTGCCTTCTCCTCCGCGGCCTTGCGGACGGCCTCGCCCTTCGCGAACTCCTTCTCGGAGCGGACGCGCCCCGAGGTCAGGGTCGCGAGCTGCGCGTCGAGCCTCGCCTTGTTCGACTGCTGTTCGTCGTAGGCCGTCTGCACCCGGTCGGACGCCGCCTGCGCCTCGTCCATGCGGTCCTGCGCCGCCTGCGCGAGCTCGTCGAGCTTCTCCGCGGCGCGGTCGGCCTGCGCGGTCAGCGACCGGGCCACCGCGGCGTCGGCGGTCGCCGCGGCCTCGACCCGTTCGGCCTGCTCCGACAGCTTGCTCAGGGCGCCGAGGTTGTAGAGGAGGTCGGAGGCGTCCTCGGTGCTCCCCACGACGGAGGCCGTGACGTCCGCACCGCCGGAGCGAGCCATCTGCGCGGCGAGCTGGCCCGCCTGTGCGGCGCTCTGCTCGGCCACCTCCGCGTGCTCATCGGCATCGGCGCGGAGGCGCTGCTCGCGTTCGGCTGCCTGCTGGGCTGCGGTCTGGGCGTCGTAGAACTCGTCGCCGAGCCGCTCCGCCTCGTCCTGCGCCGCCTCGAGGTCGGCGGACAGCCCGTCGATGATGCCGCGGATCCGGGTGATCTGCCCCTGCTTGTCGGACTCCTTGCCGCGGGCGGCGAGGACGTCGTCCCACGAGGGGTACGTCTTCGCCTGCGCTGCCGGGGCGTCCAGCACGACGGTGCCCACGAGTCCGGCGAGCGCCAGGCCGGTCACGGCGAGACGGAGCGGGAGGACCGGGAGCCGGCGGGCGGGACGGTGGCGGGTGGCGCGGGTCACGGTGGCGAGCCTATACATCCGTACAGGCAGGACCGGCTGTCGGCGCGCCGCTGTGGACGACTCTCAGAAGCCGCGGTCCCGGAGCGTCTGCTCGGCGCTCTGCACCACGCGGTCGCGGAGCACGGCCGCCCCGGTGGTCCCCGCGTAGTCGTAGACGTCGAAGCCCGTGCAGTGGGTGATCGACGCGGGGCTCCCGAGCGAGTCCTCCACAGCCCGGGTCCACACGTCCCCGGACCCGATGACGACGAACGTCGGCCGTGCCCCGCGGTACGCGCCGAGGTCGACGAGCCAGGGGTAGGTGTCGAACGTGTCCCGGACCTGCAGGAGTTCGACGTTCGGGGCGGCGTACGTCGCGAGCGGCCGCACCGTCCAGAACTGGCCGACGCCCGTGACGTCCCGCCCGGCCGCCCACCGGTCGAGGCAGCGGGCAGCGGTGTAGCGCGCGTCCGTGACCGTCCGGACCGTGCCCGGGACGGCCGCGACCCCGGCGACGAGCACCGCCGCCGCGCCGATCGCGAGGACGGTCCGCACCGCCCGCGACGGTCGGTGCACCCGTGTGGCGCGGACCGCGGTGCGGGTGAGCTCGGCGACCGCGACGATCGCGAGCAGCGGCGCGGTGACGATCGGCTCGAGGTAGCGCGGGGTCTCCGATCCGGCGACGACGACCCCGACGGACACCGCCACGACCGTCACCAGCGGCAGCACCGTGGCGACGAGGACCGTCCGTGCGGTCCGGACCCGCCACGCCCACACGGTGCCGCCGACGGCGAGCAGCACGCCGACGAAGAGCAGCAGCAGCCCGGCGTCGCCGGCCGCGGAAGCCGCACGGTCGTCGGTGAGCTGCGCGAAGAACGCCAGGGTGTCGACCGCACGGGACGGGTGCACGTACGTCGCGGGGTCGAGGGAGACGAACGGGCGCAGCGGGACCCGGACGAGGTACCCGGCCACGGAGCCGACCACGAGGACCGACCCGAGCAGCAGTGACGGCCGCCACGGCACCCGGCGCGCGAGCGCGAGCAGCACCAGCGTCACGATCACCGGCCCGGCCGACCACGGGACGTACAGGGGGTTCGACGCCGTCGTCAGCGCGGCGACGAGCCCGAGCGTGACGAGGACGGGCACGGACGCCCGGCCGGTCCGCACCGCGCGGAGCACGAGCACGGCCGTGCCGAGCATGGCGAGCACCGCGCCGTAGTAGTAGGTGGTCGTGAGCAGCAAGGAGGCGAGCTCGAGCGACGTAGCCGTCGCCGTCGACTCCGTGAGCACGAGCGCCGTCACGAAGGCGAGCGCGAGCCCGGCGACTGCGATCCGTGCCGGGCGCCCGGCGGCGGGCATGAGCTCGTTCGCCGCCGCACGGAGGAGCGCGTACACGGCGAGCAGCACCAGCAGGCCGTTCAGCGTGAGCGCCTGCTGCGGCGTCGCGGTCACGACCGAGCACAGGAGGTAGACGGGCAGCTCGGGGAAGAAGAACAGCGCGGGGGACATCGCCCACTCGAACGGCTGCCCGGCGTCGAGCGACCGTCGGACCAGCGGCAGGAGCACCGAGTCGCCGTCGTACCAGAGGAGCGCGACGCGCGGCGTCGCGATGACGTGCCGCAACGCGATGACGGACAGGGCCAGCGCGACCAGCGCGCCCAGTGCCTCCCGGCCGACCGCGACCCACCTGCCCGCGGGGGCCGCGCGCCCGGCCTCGACTGCGGGCGACGGTGCGGAGCGGGACATGCTCCGGAGCGTACCGAGGCGGGCTCGGCGCAGGCCTCCCGGCGTGCAGCGGGCGATCAGCAGCGGCGTACCACCCCGACCGGCTACTCTGGTGCGCTGTGACGGACGTGCGTGCCCAGTTGATCGACCACATCAAGGCCGATGCCGTGTTCCACGGCGACTTCACCCTGACGAGCGGGAAGCAGGCGTCGTACTACATCGACCTGCGCAAGGTGAGCCTCGACCACCGGGTCGCGCCGCTCATCGGACAGGTGATGACCGACCTCATCGCCGAGGTGCCGGACGTCGCCGCCGTGGGTGGGCTGACCATGGGTGCCGACCCGATCGCGAGCGCGGTGCTGCACCAGGCGGCCGCCCGCGGACTCGCGTACGACGCCTTCGTGGTGCGCAAGGAGCCGAAGGACCACGGGCGCGGCCGCCAGGTCGAGGGCCCCGACGTCGCGGGCAAGCGCGTCATCGTGCTCGAGGACACCTCCACGACCGGCGGCTCGCCGCTCAAGGCCGCCGAGGCGCTCGAGCGCGAGGGCGCGATCATCGCCGCCGTGGCCGTCGTGGTGGACCGCGACACCGGTGCGAAGGAGAAGATCGAGGCCGCCGGGTACCCCTACTTCGCCGCGATCGGACTGGCCGACCTGGGGTTGTCCGCGTGACCGGGGAGCGTCCGGACGACGCGCAGCGCCCCGGGGACACCGCCGGTTCCGGAGACGGGACCGACGGCCTGGAGGCACGGCGCGCGTCGGACGCGGACGCTCCGTTCCACGGTCTCCGCAGCGCTGCGGACATCTTCGGCGCTCCCCGCTCGGCCGACGACTGGCCGTCCCGACGGGAGCGTCGAGAGGCGATCAAGGCCGCGCAGGAGACGGGTGCACCGCTGCCGGAGCCGTTCGCCGCTCCGGAGGAGGAGCCGACCTCGGCGCCGGAGCCGACCTCGGCGCCGGAGCCGACCTCAGCGCCGGAGCCGGACGACGCGACGCCGTCCGGTGCCGACCGCGACGGCATTGCCGTTCCGGGTGCCGTGGCCGACGACGCCGCCACCCAGGCGATCTCGATGCCCGAGCAGCTCTCGGCACCGTCGCAGCACGCACACCCGAGCTCGATCCAGCTCCCGACGGCCCGGTCGAACCGCGACGCCCGTGCGGCCGAGGCGCGGGCACTCGACGACGAGCGTCGACGGGTGGACCCGACCGGGACCGGACGCGAGGACGTCGACTGGCTCGGCCGCGCCACCGGGACGGGCACCGGCGCGGTGACCGTGGGCGAGCCGATGGCCCGCCAGCCGCTCGGGGTCGAGGACGCGCTGCCCTCCTCGGACGAGCCGCCGAGCTTCACCGAGCTGCTCGGGCTGGAGTCCTCCGACCGCGACGTCGACGCTCCGGGCCCGGACCGCCCGTTCGACTGGGCGGTGCGGGACGACGCGACCGGTGAGGTGCCGACGGCGCTCACCTCGGACGCCTTCGCGACGACGGCCTTCGAGACCGTCGCGCTGGCGGGGGAGCAGCCTGCGTCCGCGCCGGGTGCGGGCGGCATCGCTGCGGCCGGGGCGGGAGCGGCTGCGCTGGCCCCGGGCGAGCCGGCTTCGGGTGCGGCTCCTGCGGGTGCGCCGGCTGCCGGAGCGCCGTCGGACGGGGACGACCCCGACGCGCCGACCACGCGACTGTCCGTGCCGGACGCGGCCACGGGCCTCCCGGTCGAGCCGTCGCGCCCCGCGACACCGGTCGAGGCGGCACCGGCCGAGCCCTCCGCGACGACGCCGGCCACGAGCTGGTCGCTGTCGGACGAGGCCGAGGACACCCCCACCGTCGCCTTCGAGCCGCCCCGCTCGGCCACTGCGTCGCCCTGGTGGGCCGAACCCGACGACGTGGCCCCGCCGACGGCCGCTCCGCCGCTCGTCGAGCCCACCCCCGAGACCTACCCCGCACACTTGCCGC
>NZ_BACW01000522.1:0-3206 GCF_000333315.1 Curtobacterium sp. B8 | reverse complement strand
CGTGTCGCCCCGGCTCCGGCACCCCGTCGCGGTGACACCGTCCACCGTCGGCCGTGACGCCGTCGCCCGCGGCGCGCTCGCCCGGTCGCTCACGCACGTCCGGACGTCCCACATGGGACTCGGTTGACATCCAGGTCGCGCGCCGGACTCTGACAGGGCGCTCAGGGATGATCGGAGCATGACGACTGCCCTGACCCGCCCCGTGGCGGCCGCCGACCCCGAGATGGGCGGGCTCTCCGGGCTCGTCCTGCAGCTCATCGACGCGCTCGGGGAGTGGGGCGTCGCACTGATGCTCTTCGTCGAGACGGTGTTCCCGCCGATCCCGTCGGAGGTGATCCTGCCGCTCGCCGGGTTCCTCGCCGGCGCGGGGCAGATGAACCTCGTCCTCGTGCTCGTCGCCGCGACGTTGGGCTCCTACCTCGGCGCGCTCGTGCTCTACTGGCTCGGCGCGGTCATCGGGTTCGAGCGGACCGTCCACCTGCTCGGCAAGCTGCCGCTGGTCGACGAGGACGACTTCCGGAAGGCGGCCGACTGGTTCCACCGGCACGGCAGGAGTGCGGTGTTCTTCGGCCGGTTCGTGCCGATCGTGCGCAGCCTCATCTCACTGCCCGCCGGAGCGGACCGGATGCACCTCGGCACGTTCTCGGTCTTCACGATCATCGCGAGCGGGATCTGGAACGGCGCGCTGGTCCTGCTCGGCGCCGCGTTCGGGACGCAGTACGAGCGGGTCGAGCAGTACACCGAGTGGATCGACCGCGTGCTCTACGTCGCGATCGTCGTCGTCGTCGTGACGTTCGTGGTGCGCCGGGTCCGACGGATCCGGGCCGAGCGGGCCGGTCGCGCGACGCAGCCCGACGGCGCCGGGCGGGTCGAGCGTGCCGGGCGGGTCGAGCGTGCCGGGCGGGTCGAGGGCGCCGGGCGGGGTGGGCGTGGACGACGCCGCGCCACCCCGGCCGGCGACTGAGCCGTCACGCCTTGGTGAGCGACGACTCCTTGTGGGCGGCCTTGCTGCCCGACTTCTCCGACTCGACGATCCAGTAGGGGTCGTCGTCCTTCGGCTTGAAGTCCTGACCGTCGAACGTGAAGTCCTTGGTCTTCTTCTCGACCAGCTTGCCGGTCGTCTTGCCCTGCGAGGTGTTCCAGTGCACCTCGTCGCCCTTCGACAGCGCCATCGTGTCCTCCTTGCGCGTGAACGCTCATCCGTTGCAGCAGTGCCTACACCCGGCGCATCGGCGTGATCACAGGGAAGTACGGGGTGTCACGATGTCGTAACGGGGCCGCGGTCCGCCTCGCGGGCGCGTACCGTACTCGGTGAGTCACCATGTCGGCAACTGCCGCGTTCCCGGCTCCCGACAGAACGACGTGCACATGACCCTGCTGGACAGCCCCCGGGCGGAGACCGTCCTCGCCGGACGGTACCGGCTGGTCCGGCTCATCGGCACCGGCGGCATGGGCACCGTGTACGAGGCCCGGGACGAGCACACGTACCGGCTCGTGGCGGTCAAGCTGTTCGCGACGCCCGACACCATGACGACGGCCGACCGCGTCCGGCAGGAGCGCGAGATCCGGCTGCTGAGCATGCTCTCGCACCCCGGGCTCATCCCGCTCTACGACGCCGGGACCCACGAGTTCGAGGACGGCCCGCACCGGTTCATCGTGATGGAGCTCATCGCCGACACGACCCTGTTGCGCCGACTCGCCGAGGGGCCGCTGCACAACTACGAGGTGGCCGACCTCGGCGCCCAGCTCGCCGACGCGCTCGCGTACGTGCACTCCCGGGGCATCGTCCACCGTGACGTCAAGCCGGCGAACATCCTCATCAGCGACGAGGGCTCGTCCGGCTTCGCACGCACGGTCAAGCTCACCGACTTCGGCGTCGCGCACTTCGTCGACGGCTCCCGACTGACCAACGACGGCACGATCATCGGTACGGCGGCGTACCTCAGCCCCGAGCAGGTCGCCGGCGAGCCGATCGGCTTCGCGACCGACGTCTACTCGCTCGGACTCGTCCTGCTCGAGGCGCTGACCGGCAAGCAGGAGTACTCCGGCACCCTCATCGAGGCGGCGCTCGCGCGACTGCGTCGTGACCCCGAGGTCCCGGACGGCGTCGCGTCGGAGTGGCGGGACCTGCTCGAGCGGATGACCCACCGCGATCCCGCCCGCCGCCCGACCGCGGTGGCCGTGGCGAACGCCCTGCGCGGCGGCTCGACGCAGATCACCGGCCCGTTGCCGCTCGGCCCGGACCGCGAGCGCCACAAGCACGCGCACAAGCTGCACCGCGCGGCGCACCGGCACGCCAAGCGAGGCACGTTCTCGGCGACGAAGCGCTGGCGTCGGCGGAACGTCCTCATCGCGTCGTGCACGACGGTCGCCGTCATCGCAGCGTGCGCCGCGTCGTACGTGGTCGGCGCGTCGCACTGATCGGGCCGGCCCCCACCGGCGCCGTACCGACGGCCGCCGCCCGCGCCGTGCTGCACCGACCCGGCGGAACGGGCCGGTGCTCCCTGGCAGGATGGACGGCATGACCGATCAGCGCTGGATCAAGATCTGCGGCCTCTCCACCCCCGAGACGGTGGACGCCGCCGTGGACGCCGGTGCCGACGCGGTCGGGTTCGTCTTCGCGGCGGGCAGCCCCCGCACGGTGACGGCTGACCTCGCCAAGGAGCTGGTCGAGCGCGTGCCCGAGGGCGTCGACGCCGTCGGGGTCTTCCGTGACCAGCAGATCGACGAGATCGTCGGCATCGCCTCCGCGGTCGGACTCACCACGCTGCAGCTCCACGGCGGCGAAGCGGCCTCCGACTTCGCCCGGGCGCGCGACGCCGGGTTCTTCACCATCCGGGCCGTCAGCGCCGAGGACTACCTCCGCGAGACCCCTGAGCAGCGCGCCGCGTACGACCACGACCTGCTGCTGCTCGACGCCGCGGTGCCGGGGAGCGGTCGGCTGGTGGACCCCGCGACGATCGCGGCCGGGGTCGACGAGGCCTGGATCCTCGCGGGCGGACTCACGCCCGCGAACGTGGTCGCCGCGGTCGAGGCGCTCGATCCGGACGGTGTCGACGTGTCGAGCGGCGTCGAGTCCGAGCGCGGGGTGAAGGACGAGGCGAAGATCCGCGCCTTCGTCGAGGCGGTCCGCAGCATCCCCTGACGACGGGCCTCGCGCCGAGTCGCGGGCTCGTGTACTGGGCGCGACCCGATGACGGACGGGA
>NZ_BACW01000523.1:0-2632 GCF_000333315.1 Curtobacterium sp. B8 | reverse complement strand
CCCGCCTCGTGCCGGTACTCGATCCCCATCGCCTCGAGTCGTGCCGTGTGCTCGGCCAGCCGTCCGCGGAACTCTGCCACCTCGCGCGGCCCGGTCGTGTCCGCTGACCAGAGTGCCTCGGCCAGCGCCGCGACCCGGGGGAAGAGCTGGTAGTCGAGCTTCCGCGCGGTGTCGACGTGCTCGGTCCACATGTTGCCCTGGCCGCCGATGACGTGCGCGCGCTCGGCGTCGGTCAGCCCCGACGGCACGGGGTCGAACGCGAACACGTCGTCGACGCCCAGCACGATCGACACCGGGATCGGCTCGGTGGGCAGGTCGCTCTGCCGGTAGTCGAGGTAGGCCTGGTCGTCGGGGGAGGAGATGACGTCGTGACCGCGCTTTGCCGCCGTCCGCGCTCCGGTCAGGCCACGCCAGGACAGCACCGTCGCCGACTGCGAGAGCGTGCCGCCCTCGAGGATCTCGTCCCACCCGAAGGCCCGCCGACCGTGCGACTCGACGTGTGCCGCGAGCCGGCCGATGATCCACGCCTGGAGCTGTTCCTCGTCCGCGAGGCCGAGCTCCTGGATGCGCTCCTGGGTCCGGGGGTCCTGCTCCCACTGCACCTTCGGGCACTCGTCGCCGCCGATGCCGATGTACGGGCTCGGGAAGAGCGCGATGACCTCGTCGAGGACGTCCTGGAAGAACGCGATGGTGGACTCCTCCGCGTTGAGGACGTCGTCCGCGATGCCCCACTCCGTCCAGACCTCCACCGGGCGGTCCGGGTGCACGCCGAGCTCCGGGTACGCGGCGAGCGCGGCCCGGACGTGCCCGGGTGTCTCGATCTCCGGCACCACGGTGACGAACCGGTCGGCCGCGTAGGCGACGATCTCGCGGATGTCGTCCTGCGTGTAGTAGCCGCCGTGTGGTCGTCCGTCGAACTCCGCGGGGCGGAGCGCACCGTCGGCGTCCGGCACGTGGGCACCGACCTGGGACTCGCGGCGCCACGAGCCGACCTCGGTCAGGCGCGGGTAGCGCAGGATCTCGATGCGCCACCCCTGGTCCTCGGTGAGGTGGAAGTGCAGCCGGTTGATCCGGTGCGCCGCGAGCTGGTCGACCACGCGCATGACCTCGTGCTTCGTGCGGAAGTGTCGGCAGACGTCGAGCATCACGCCGCGCCACGCGAAGGCCGGGGCGTCCTCGACCACGACGGCGGGGACGGTCCAGGGTCCGGTCCCGACCCGTCCGCGTCGGTACACGTCGGCGGGCAGCGACTGCAGCAGGGCCTGCACGCCGTAGAACACGCCCGCCGCCGAGCCGCCGAGCACCTCGACCCGGTCGGGTGTCACGGTGAGGCGGAAGGCTTCGCTCCGGTCGTCCGGGGCGGTCTCGGGGCCGGTCGGCAGGCCCACGACCTCGGCCGGGGAGGCGACGCGGAGGGAGACGACGTCCGGCCCGGTGTGACGCTCGGCGTCGCGCGCCGGCAGGCCGGTGGAGCCCCGGAGGGTCTGCTGGAGGTACAGTCGCACCGACTCCGTCCCGGCGTCGGCCGCGATGCGCGTCGCCGGGGTGAACTCGAAGGCGCCGGGTCCCGCTTCGGAACGGCGCGGTCGGGGGATGAGCATGTCGGAGTCCACCATTCCTCAACGGTCTTTCGTAATATGGAGGCTATGGCCGTGGAAGAGACCGTGTCAACGCTCCCGAGCACCGTGGTGGGGACGACGCCCGGCGTGCTCCGGCTCATCAACTCGCGCGCCATCCTCGACGAGCTCTTCCGCGAGGACGCCTCCCGCACCGTGACGGAGCTGAGCCGTGCGGTCGGGTTGTCCCGTCCGACGGTGGAGGCGGCGCTCGCGGACCTCGTCGACGAGGGCTGGGTCGCCGAGGCGGAGGCCATCGCGACCCCGAACAAGGCCGGGCGGCGCGCCAAGCGGTTCGCGGCGGACGCCTCGGCCGGTGCCGTCCTCGGCGTCGACCTCGGGCTGCACGGCATCGTCGGGCTCCGGGCCGACCTCCGCGGTGCCACGACGGCTCGGGTCGAGGAGCACTACGCGGACCTCACCTCCGCGGACCAGGCGTGGGCGAGCGTGCAGGACGTCGTGCAGCGACTGACCGACGGTGTCGATCCCGACCGGGTCCTCGCGGCGACGTTCGGCGTGCCCGCGGTCGTCGACCGGTCCGGGGCGATCGACTACACCGTCGCCGTGCCGCAGTGGGTGGAGTCGCGGGTGCCCGGGCGCATCCAGGACCTCTTCCCGGGTGCCGCCACCTTCTTCGACAACGACGCCAAGCTCGCCGCGACGGCCGAGGCCATGTGGGGTCGCTTCCGCGGCGTCGACGACGCGCTCTACCTCGTGATGGGGCGGCAGATCGGTGCGTCCTACCTCGTCGACGGCTCGCTGGCGCGGGGTGCCCGCGGTGCGGCGGGCGAGATGGGCGGCCTGGCATCGACGGGGTGGCCGACCGCTCCGGCCCGACTGGAGGCACGGATCGCCGCCGACACGGACCTCGAGTCGGTCTTCGCGGCGGCCGGGCGCGGGGACGCCGAGGCGGTCGCGGTCGTACGCGCCTTCGCGGAGGACGTGGTGCCCGGGGTCGTGCAGCTCGTGACGACGCTCGACCCGGAGGTCGTCGTCGTCGGTGGCGAGGTCCTGCC
>NZ_BACW01000524.1:0-2251 GCF_000333315.1 Curtobacterium sp. B8 | reverse complement strand
CCGAACACCACCCCCACTCACCAGAGAACCAGCACGGCCCGCGCCCCCGGCGCCACTGCAAAGGAGCAACCCATGTCCGCAGACACGACGCAGCGCCTCATCAGCGCTGAGCTCGTCGGCCTCGACGAGGACCTCGGCGCCACGTCGAGCGACGTCATCCGCGTCCTCGCCGACCGCGTCGCCGCCACCGGCCGCGCGGCCGACGGAGCCGCCCTCGCCGAGGACGCCATCAAGCGCGAGGCCAGTGTCGGCACCGGCGTCCCCGGCGGCATCGCGATCCCGCACGCCCGGTCGGCCTCGGTGTCGAGCCCGACCCTCGCGTTCTCCCGGCTCGCCCGGAAGGTGCCGTTCGGCGCCCCGGACGGCGACGCCGACGTCGTCTTCATGATCGCCGTGCCCGAGGGCGCCGACAAGGACCACCTGACGGTGCTGTCGACGCTCGCCCGGGCGCTCATCCGCGAGGACTTCACCGCGGCGCTCCGTGCCGCGACAACGCCCGAGGACGTCGTCGACCTCGTGCAGCGCGAAGTGGGCGGCGAGGTCGCCGCAGCCGGCGTCGGCTCCGCGAGCACTGCCTCCAGGCCGGCCGCAGCCCCGTCGACGCAGGCCGCGTCCGGTGACGCGACCACGAAGTCCGCCGCGGCGGGTGCCCGCAAGGTCATCGTGGGTGTCACCGCCTGCCCGACCGGGATCGCGCACACCTACATGGCCGCGGACGCCCTCGTCGCCGCAGCCCAGCGGGCCGGCGCCGAGATGCACGTCGAGACCCAGGGCTCCTCGCAGGTCGAACCGCTCGACCCGGCGCTCATCGCTCGGGCCGACGCCGTCGTGTTCGCGGTGGACGTCGACGTCCGCGATCGCGGGCGCTTCGCGGGCAAGCCGCTCGTCTCCGGACCGGTCAAGCGCGGCGTCGACGAGCCCGACAAGATGATCGCCGAGGCACTCCGCGCCGCGGACGACCCGAACGCCGCACGCGTCCAGGGCGGCGTGACCACCTCCGAGTCCACGAAGTCGGACGAGCACTTCGGGCAGGCCCTCAAGCGCTGGCTCCTCACCGGCGTCAGCTACATGATCCCGTTCGTCGCGGGCGGCGGTCTCCTCATCGCGCTCGGATTCCTGCTGTCGGGCTACGCGATCGCGCTGCCGCACGGCGACTCGGGCCAGAACAACGCCGTCTACACGCTCACGAACTACACGCTGCTCAACCTCCCGCCGGAGGGCCTCGGGTACTACCTCGGAGCGGCCGCGTTCCAGATCGGTGGCGTCTCGCTCGGCTTCCTCGTCGCAGCACTCGCCGGGTACATCGCGTACGCGATCGCCGACCGTCCGGGCATCGCGCCGGGCTTCGTCGCCGGGTCGATCGCCGTCTTCATGAACGCCGGCTTCCTCGGTGGTCTCGTCGGTGGCCTCATCGCCGGCGGTGCGGCCTACTGGATCGGGCGCATCCCGACCTGGCGCTGGCTGCGCGGCCTCATGCCCGTCGTGATCATCCCGCTGTTCGCGTCGATCATCGCGTCCGGCCTCATGCTCCTCGTGCTCGGTGGTCCGATCGCCTGGGTCATGACGCAGCTCACCGCGTGGCTGAACTCGCTGTCCGGTGCCTCGGCGATCCTCCTCGGCATCATCCTCGGCCTGATGATGGCGTTCGACCTCGGTGGCCCGGTGAACAAGGTGGCGTACGCGTTCGCCGTCGCAGGCCTCGGTGCGGGTTCGGCCACCAACGTCGTCCCGTTCGAGATCATGGCCGCCGTGATGGCCGCGGGCATGGTCCCGCCGCTGGCCCTCGCCCTCGCCTCGACCGTGCTCTACCGCAAGGGCTTCACGAAGCCGGAGCGCGAGAACGGCAAGGCCGCGTGGCTCCTCGGTGCGTCGTTCATCTCGGAGGGTGCGATCCCGTTCGCGGCCGCTGACCCGCTGCGGGTCATCCCGGCGTCGATGGTCGGCGCCGCGGTGACGGGCGCGATCTCGATGGCCGCCGGTGTGACCTCGCGAGCCCCGCACGGTGGGATCTTCGTCTTCTTCGCCATCGGGAACATCGGGATGTTCGTCGTCGCGCTGCTCGCCGGCACGATCGTCTCGGCACTCGTGCTCGTCGGGCTGAAGAAGTGGGTGCGGCGTCGTCCGGTGGACGAGGCGGCGGCCGCCAGCGAGGCAACGGTCGCGGCCGAGACGGTCGGGCAGCGCGCGCCGGTCGCGGCGTAGTCGTCCGGACGTGACGACCCCGCGTCGCGTCCCCACCTGACGGACGGGA
>NZ_BACW01000525.1:0-2228 GCF_000333315.1 Curtobacterium sp. B8 | reverse complement strand
CTTCCGGCGTCCGCGACGCCATGAAGGACGCCTACCCCGAGGTCGCCGACGGTTACGACCGCATCGCGCGCATCGCCTACGCGGAGGAGGAGACCTTCCTCCGGACCCTCGCGCAGGGCACGACGATCCTCGACGTCGCGGTCGAGCGCGCCAAGGCGGACGGCAAGCCCGCGATCGGCGGCGACACCGCGTTCCTGCTGCACGACACCTTCGGGTTCCCGATCGACCTCACGCTCGAGATGGCCGAGGAGGCCGGGGTCCAGGTCGACCGCGGCGCGTTCGACACCCTGATGTCGGAGCAGCGTGCCCGCGCGAAGGCGGACGCGAAGAGCAAGAAGACCGCGCTCGCGGACCTCAGCGTCTACAGCGCGTTCCGGGCCAAGGGCGAGACGACGTTCCTCGGGTACGACGCGCTCGAGGCGGAGACGAACGTCCTCGGCATCATCGTCGACGGCGTCAGCGTGGACCGGGCGGTCGCGGGCGACATCGCCGAGGTCATCCTCGGCGAGACTTCGCTCTACGCGGAGTCCGGCGGTCAGGACGCCGACCAGGGTTCGATCATCGGGAACGGCTTCGATCTGGAGGTCCTCGACGTCCAGCGTCCGGTCGCCGGCCTGTGGAGCCACACGGTGCAGGTCCGCTCGGGCGAGGTCGGGGTCGGCGACGCCGCCACGACCGTGGTCGACGCCGAGTACCGCCGGGGCGCGACGCAGGCTCACTCGGCCACCCACCTGGTCAACGCCGCGCTGCGGGACATCCTCGGTCCGGAGGCGCTGCAGGCCGGTTCGTACAACAAGTCCGGGTACATGCGCCTCGACTTCTCCTGGTCGCAGCCGGTGTCGCTCGACACCCGCTCCGAGATCGAGGAGGTCGTGAACAACGCCATCCGCTCGGACCTCGAGGTCTCGACCCGCGTGCTCCCGCTCGCCGAGGCCAAGGAGCTCGGGGCGCAGGCGCTGTTCGGCGAGAAGTACGGCGCCGAGGTCCGCATGGTCGACATCGGCGGTCCGTGGTCGCGCGAGCTGTGCGGTGGCACGCACGTCGCGTCGAGCGCACAGGTCGGCCTGGTGAACCTGGTGGGGGAGTCGAGCGTCGGTTCGACGAACCGTCGTGTCGAGGCACTCGTCGGCCTCGAGGGCTTCCGCGACCTCGCGGTCGAGCGCACCATCGTGTCGCAGCTGTCGAGCGCGCTCAAGGCCCCGCGCGAGGACCTGCCGACCCGGATCCAGTCGCTCATGAACGACCTGAAGACCGCGCAGAAGCGGATCGCGGAGTTCGAGTCCGCGAACCTGCAGCAGCGCGGCCCGGGCGATCGCACGGGAGGCGTTCCCCGGTTGGCGCGACCACCGTTGTCCCCGAGACGGTCGAGAACGTGCAGTCCGGCGACGACCTCCGTTCGTTGGCCACGGGCGTCCGTGCCCAGCTCGGTGACGGTGCCGCGGTCGTCGTGCTCGGCGCGGTCGTGAACGAGAAGCCGGTGGTGATCGTCGCGACGAACGACGCAGCGCGTGCCGCCGGCGTGCAGGCCGGACCGCTCGCCAAGGAGGCCGCCGGCGTCCTCGGCGGCGGTGGCGGTGGCAAGCCGGACCTCGCGCAGGGTGGTGGTACGGACGCAGCGGCGCTGCCCGCGGCACTCCGGGCCGTGACCGCCCGCCTGGCGGCCTGAGCGTGGCGATCCGCTCCGGGCGTCGGCTCGGCATCGACGTCGGCCGCGCCCGGATCGGCGTCGCGGTGTGCGACCGGGACGGTCTGCTCGCGACGCCGGTCGAGACGGTCCGCCGCGACGACGACGCCGACCTCGGGCGGATCCTCGCCATCGCGGACGAGTACGACGTGCTCGAGGTCGTCGTCGGGCTGCCGCTGTCGATGTCGGGGGGCGACACCCCCTCGACCGAGGACGCCCGCGCGTTCGCCGCCCGGATCGCCGGACACCGGCCGGTGCGGCTCGTCGACGAGCGGCTGTCGACGGTGACGGCGCAGCGCGGCCTGCACCAGGCCGGGCGGAACACGAAGAAGTCCCGCGCCGTGATCGACCAAGCGGCCGCTGTTATCATTCTGCAACACGCGCTCGACCACGAGCGTGCGTCCGGAGCCCCACCAGGGGCCGAGCTCCCCTGACGGACGAGCCCAGCGAACTGCGGGCTCCGACGGACCGCTGCCGTTGCGGTGCCCCAGGTGGAGTCCCCGAACGAGAGACCAGAGGATCCGTTGGCAGACGACCTGGACTG
>NZ_BACW01000526.1:0-1148 GCF_000333315.1 Curtobacterium sp. B8 | reverse complement strand
GCGGGTGTCGCGAGCTCCGGGCGTCGAGCCCGAGCCCCGCCATCACGAGGAAGCCGAGCTGCTCGCGCTCGCCGCCGTCGCGCTCGACGGTGAGGGTGCCGAAGTCGATCGGACGGTCGTCCCCGTGGAAGATCGTGCGCGCGCTCGCCTCCAGGTCGTCGAGCGGCAGCTTCATGTTGCGGGCGAGCAGGTTGCCCGTCCCGCTCGGCAGCAGGGCGAGGGCGGCGTCGGACCCGTGCACCACCTCGGCCACGGCGCGGACCGTCCCGTCGCCGCCGGCCGCCGCGACCACGTCCGCACCGGCCTCGAGCGCTTCGCGGGTCATGCCGCCGCCGGGGTCCTCCTCGGACGTCTCGAACCACAGCGTCTCGGCCCAGCCGGCATCGCGCTGGTGCCGTTCGATGGTCTGCTTGAGGGTCGGCAGGTGCACCTTGACCGGGTTGTAGACCACCGCGGCCGTCCGCTGCTCGGTCTGGAGGGCGTCATCCGTGGGCGCGGTCTCCGAAGGGGTCGACATGCTGCCACGGTACCGACCGGACGCTGCGAAGGGACGCGGGCGCGACCAGGGACCGGCCGGGAGGCGCGGGGCGGGCCCGCCACGGGCCTCCAGGCCGCCCCTTTAGGATGATCCGGTGATCGATCCCCAGCTCCTGCGCGACAACCCCGACGTCATCAAGGCCTCGCAGGAGGCGCGTGGCGCCTCCGTCGACGTCGTCGACGACGCCGTCGCCGCGGACGCGGCCCGGCGGAGCGCGATCACCTCGTTCGAGTCCCTCCGCGCCGAGCAGAACGCTTTCGGGAAGACCGTCGCGAAGGCGCCGAAGGACGAGAAGGCGGCGCTCGTGCAGCAGGCGCAGGCGCTCGCGGCGAAGGTGAAGGAGGCGCAGGCCACCGTCACGGAGGCCGAGGACGCCTTCGACCAGGTCGTCCGGTCGATCCCGAACGTCGTGCTGCCCGACGTGCCGAAGGGCGGCGAGGACGACTTCGTCACGCTCCGCACCGTCGGCACGAAGCCCGAGTTCGACTTCGAGCCGAAGGACCACGCCGACCTTGGCGAGCACCTCGGGATCATCGACATCCCGCGCGGAGTCAAGGTCTCCGGCTCCCGCTTCTACTTCCTCCGCGGCCTCGGCGCCCGACTCGAGATC
>NZ_BACW01000527.1:0-3631 GCF_000333315.1 Curtobacterium sp. B8 | reverse complement strand
GTTGTCGATGTAGACGGTGCGGTGGTACTGCAGCGCGAGCGGGGACAGCGCGAACACGAGCACGGCGATCGCCGCGGTCGGACGGGCGGTGCCGAGTCGGCGCGCGAGCACGAAGAGCAGCACGCTCGAGACGGCGGTGAAGAACACTATCGACTCACGCGCCGCCTCGACGGCGAACGGGTAGCGGGCGAACGCGCCCGTCACGGACGTGTACGCCGCGATCTGGATCCAGCCCAGCGGCGGGTGGTCGTACCAGTACGTGTAGTGCGTGAGCTCGCCGAGGTTCGTGATGGCCCAGGCCTGAGCGGTGTAGGTCCCCTCGTCGTCGATGCGCTGCGGCGTCCCGGACATGTTCCAGAGCTGCACGGCCGCGGCGACGGCGAGGACGGGGAGCAGCCAGGCGAGGCTGACCGCGTGACGGCGGACCCAGCCGGCCGCGCCGCTGCGGGCGACGGCGCCCCGGATCGGGATGCCGGTGGTGTTCGTCATGCTGGCGGTCATCGGGTTCCTCCGGTGGTCTGCAGCTCACGGGCGTCGGCGGACTCGGTCGCCGTCTCGGTCACGGCGCTGGGGAAGCCGACGACCTCGGGAGCGGGCGTGCGGTGCTGCCCGGTGTGCTCCGTCTTCTCCCAGCCGTTCTGGCCCTGGACGTGCCGGACGACGGCGCGGACGGCCGCCGCGGCGAGGAACACCTGGTACGGGATCAGGCCGAGGACGAGCTTCACGTAGTCGCGGACCCGGACCTTCTCCTTGTACAGCCGCCCGAACTCACCGAGGCCGACGATCTCGACGGCCAGCAGCATGAGGGTCGGGGCGAGCGGGATGAACGAGATGAGGGCGATCGACGTCGGGACCTTGACGAACGCGATCATCAGGACGCTCAGCGGGATCAGCAGACCGGTCGCGGCCTGGATGAAGGGCATCGTGAGCAGGTAGCGCGCGAAGAAGCGCTGCTTGCGGGTCGGGAGCTTCTTCCACTCGCCCTTGCCGAGCACCTGGAGGAAGCCCTGGTTCCACCGCGTCCGCTGCTTGAGCAGGGACGCGAAGGTCGGCGGGGTCTCCTCGCGGGTGACGGCCTCCGGCGAGTACGCGACGACGACCTTGGCGTTGTCGGCGCTCAGGCGGACGCCCAGCTCGCAGTCCTCGGCGAGGCAGTGCGCGTCCCAGCCGTTCGACCACTCGAGGCGCTCGCGGGTCACGAAGACCGTGTTGCCGCCGAGCGGGATGAACTTCGACTCGGCGTGGAAGTGCAGGCGCGAGCGGAACCAGAAGTAGTACTCGAGCACGTTCCGGAGCGACCACCAGCTCGACTTGAAGTTCATGAGCTGCACGCCGCCCTGCACGACGTCCGCACCGGTCTCCTGGAAGCGGGAGTCGACGAGCGTCAGCAGGTGCGGGTAGACCTCGTCCTCGGCGTCGAACACACCGACGATGTCGCCCGTGGCGTACTGGAGGGCGAGGTTCATCGCCTTCGGCTTGTTCTTCGGCGCGGTGTCGTCCACGACGACCCGGATGAGCTCGGGGTGGCGCGCGGCGGCGGCGCGGACGACCGCGTCGGTCTCCGGGTCGTCCTCGCCGACGATCGCGATGATCTCGAAGTCGGGGTGGTCCTGCGTGGCGAGCATGTCGAGCGTCTGGCCCATCACGTCCTGCTCGTGCCGACCCGGCACCAGCAGCGTGAAGCGGTGCGCCGCGGGCCGCGGCGTCTCGCTGAAGCGGGTGGCCTTGAGCGCGTCGCGCGAGCGCCAGGCGTGCAGCATCCACCACAGGGTCGACAGCGCGACCAGCGTGAGGAGCACGGAGACGACGATCAGGGCGGAGTACCCGATCCACTCGCCCAGCGACCAGGCGGCGTGCGGGAGCTGACCCGAGCCTCCCGTCGGGACGTTCGTGGTGCCGCGGTTCGGCACGGTGCCGGACGTGGCGGGGGAGCCGGGCTGCAGGAGCGGACCGGCGGCGGTGACCAGCGCGGCGGAGAGGGTGGTCGTCATCAGGCCGAAGCCTCCTTCGGGGACGAGCGTCAGTGAAACGAAGACGAGGGCCTTGTACGCGGCGAAGCGGAACGCTGTGCCGAGGACCAGGCCGACCCCGTTGCCGGCGACGTTGTCGGCGAGGGTGGATCGGAACCCGAGGACGTAGTGCGAGACGAACAGGCAGGCGGCCGCGATGAAGAGGCCGACAAGGTTCGCGAGGGCGAAGAGCAGCCCCTCGCGGACGGTGGCGCGGCGGTCGACGCCGCGCTCGGAACGGAAGGTGATGGACCGGTTCGCGAGCCACGCGACCGCCGTCGAGACCACCGCCGACACGACCTTCGCCCAGATCGGGCTGTCGGGCAGGACGGTGGCGCGGAGGACGTTGTACACGGCGAGGTCGATGACGAAGCAGACGGCGCCGATGGTGCCGAAGGACGCCAGTTGGCGTCCGAGGGTGAGCAGGCGCGCTGCGCGGGCAGCACGGACCGGAGTGGGGGCCTCGGTCTCGGGTGACACCAGAACGGGGGTATCGGTCGAGGTCATGCCCCCGATTCGGGGGACTCGTCGGGACCGGTTTGGTCCGGTCCCGACGATGCCAGGTCTTTGCCAGGTTGGCGACACCTGCCGTTCACACGGGGTACGAACGGCCCGACCGGTCTGTGCACAGCCCGCCCCTCGGCGGGTCGCGTCCCGGTCGATCGTGCGCGAGGATGGTCCGGTGAGCTTCACCGGCATGCCCCGCTTCCGCAAGTTCTGGTCGACCGTGCAGGTCGCCGTGCTCTCCGCGGCCGTGCTGTTCTGCATCGTCATGCTCGTGATCGGCCAGGGCAAGCTCGACCGGGTGTACGCGGTCGCGGCGATCTTCTTCGGCCTGGCGCTCGCCGGGCACGCCACGTACCTCTGGCTCACGGCCCGGGCCGCGCGCGACGGGCGCTGACCGGTCGCGGTCGCACTGTCCGTCTGCCATCGCGGGCGCGGTGCTCGGCCGGGTTGTGGCCGAGATCGCCATCACCTACTATCTGCGTATGCACGTAGACAAGCAGGTGTGCGGTCTCGACCCCGAGTCCGAGTACGTCGAACTCGCGGTCGAGGTCTTCGCGATGCTCGCCGACGCCACCCGCGTCAAGATCGTCCTCGCGCTCCGGAACGCGGAGGAGATGAGCGTCAACCACCTCGCCGACGTGGTGGACAAGAGCCCGGCTGCGGTCTCGCAGCACCTCGCGAAGCTGCGGCTCGCGCGCATGGTGTCCACCCGGCGCGAGGGGACGACCGTCTTCTACCGCCTCACCGACGAGCACGCCTCCGAACTCGTGATCGACGCCGTGAAGCAGGCCGAGCACGTCGTCGGCGCGGCACCGCACCACCGCACGCGCGCATGAGGCAGCGACCGGATCACGAGCACTCGCACTCGCACTCGCACTCGCACGGCAGCGCGCAGCACGACGGGCACGAGCACGACGGCCACGACCACCCCCACGGCGGCGTCCGCGGCTTCCTCTTCGACCTCTTCGTCCCGCACACCCACGACGCCGCCGACTCCATCGACGACGCCCTCGAGGCCAGCACCGCCGGTGTCCGCGCCCTCAAGGTCAGTCTCGTCGTGCTCCTCGCCACGACGGTCGTGCAAGCCGTCATCGTGGCGTTCACCGGCTCGGTGC
>NZ_BACW01000528.1:0-1275 GCF_000333315.1 Curtobacterium sp. B8 | reverse complement strand
CGCCGCGATCCTCGACGGACGGCTGCACACTCCCGGGCTCGTCGTGGCGGTGCTGGCCGCGGACGCCGCAGCCCGGCGGTAGCGTGCGCATCGTCACGGTGACCGGGTGATCGCGCTCGACCAGGCCACGGAGTCGTACCTGCGACACGTCGCCATCGAGCGCGGGCTGTCGCAGCACACGGTGGCCGCCTACCGTCGCGACCTCGCGGTGTTCGCCACGTGGTTGGCGGACGCTCCGGTCGTCGACTCCGCGGGCGCGGACCGAGCCGGGGGAGCTGCTGCGGTCGACGACGTCGGACGGCTGGCCCGGGCGGACGTCGCCGGGTTCGTCGAGCACCTCGCGACCCGTCCGGAACCGCTCGCGGCGCGGTCGATCGCCCGGATGCTCAGCTCCGTGCGGTCCTTCACGGCGTTCGCGGCGGGGGAGGGGTGGCTACCGCTCGACCCGGGCACCGCCGTCCGCCCGCCGAAGGCCCCGATGCGGCTGCCGAAGGCGATCTCCGTGCACGACATGGAGCGGCTGCTCGGCGCGGTCGTCGGGGACGATCCGGTGCAGCTGCGGGACCGGGCACTGCTCGAGCTGCTGTACGCCACGGGGGCGCGCATCTCCGAGGCGGTGGGGCTGTCCGTGGACGACGTGCAGACGGAGGACGAGTCCGGGGTCTCCGTCGTGCGCGTGACGGGCAAGGGCAACAAGCAGCGGATCGTCCCGCTCGGGAGCTTCGCCCGGGCAGCGATCGACGCGTACCTGGTGCGGGCGCGGCCGGTGTTCGCCGCGCGGGGTCCGTCGACGCCGGCGCTGTTCCTCGGCGCTCGTGGGGCCAGGCTGTCCCGGCAGAGTGCGTGGCTCGTGATCCAGGCGGCAGCGGCGACGGCGGAGCTCGAGGCGCACGTGTCGCCGCACACGTTCCGGCACTCGTTCGCGACGCACCTGCTCGAGGGCGGTGCGGACGTGCGGGTCGTGCAGGAGCTGTTGGGGCACGCGAGTGTGGCGACGACCCAGATCTACACGATGGTGACGGCGGACATGCTCCGGGACGTGTACCAGACGGCGCACCCGCGGGCGCGGCGGGGGTAGGCGCGCGGGGCGCGCGGGGCGCGCGGCCGGGCGCCCGTGCGCCCCGCGCGTTGCGTTGCGTTGTGTGGAGGGTCAGCGCCCAACCGGAGTCCGTCGGCACCGCGGAAGCGCGCGGTGCGGATGGTCTTCGGTTGTGCGAACGACGTCGGCGCCGGGGGCGCGGTCGGCGCCGGGGCGCGGTCGGCGCCGGGAGCGCG